>CALPIT020000020.1 GCA_943323705.2 Streptomyces griseus | reverse complement strand
CCTCGGCTTTCTTTTCGTAATTCAGCACTCTTAACAATAAGATAAGCTACGGTAATCATGTTTCTAAGCTCACACAACTGAGGTGAAACTGTTGTTTTTTCATACAAAAGCTCTGTTTCACTGTGCAAGAGATCCAGTCGTCTGTTGGCACGTTGCAACCTTTCGTTATTTCTGACGATACCCACATAATCACTCATCAGCAGTTTCAATTCTTTCAAACTTTGTGTTATCAGAATCATTTCTTTGGGAACATTTGTGCCTGCAGCATTCCAATCGGGTATGTCATTTTTGAACTCCACATTTTCAATTTGCTGAGATGCCGCAACAAAACTTCTGTGTGCAAAAACCATAGCTTCCAAAAGTGAATTGCTAGCCAAACGATTGGCGCCATGTAAGCCCGTGCTGGCACATTCCCCAGAGGCAAATAGATTCTTTATGGATGTCCTGCCCCACTCGTCCGTTTTAACACCACCACAACTATAATGAGCAGCAGGAGCAACAGGAATCAAGTCTTTCGAAACATCAATGCCAATGCTCAAACATTTTGAATAGATATTGGGGAAATGGTTTTTAAAATCATCAAGATTCATATGGCGACAATCAAGATATACAAACTCCGTTCCGTTAATCTTCATTTCATTGTCTATTGCCCTGGCTACAATATCTCTGGGTGCCAGATCTTTTCTGGAGTCGTATTTCTCCATGAAAGCTTCGCCCAAATGATTGCGAAGGATGCCACCATCGCCTCTAACCGCTTCCGTTATTAAAAAAGAATACCCTTTAACGCCGGCTTCAAATAAAGCAGTAGGATGAAACTGAATAAACTCCATATTTTCAATCCTTCCTTTTGCTCTGTAAACCATTGCTATACCATCTCCTGTGGCAATGGTAGGATTAGTGGTGGTTCTGTAAACCTGACCGTTCCCTCCTGTTGCCAGCATGGTGATTTTAGCAACTATTTTCTCAATCTTGTTATTGTGTAAATTCAAAACATAAACTCCATAACATTCAATATCTGGAGTTGATTTCGTAACGAGATAGCCAAGGTGATGTTGGGTAATAATGTCTAGGACAAAACAATGACTGATTACGGAAATGTTGTCGCATTTTTTGATGGCTTCTAAAAGCGTTCTTTCCATCTCTTTGCCAGTAACATCTTTATGATGAAGGATTCTATTTTCACTATGACCACCTTCTTTTCCAAGTTTGAAATCTCCTTCAGGATCTTTGTCAAATTCAGCGCCCCAGGAAATCAATTCTTTTATTCTCTCTACGCCTTCTTTTACTACAATTTCAACGATGTGAGGATTACAAAGTCCGTCGCCGGCTATTAGAGTGTCTTCAATATGTTTAGAGAAACTATCTTCATCTACATTCATCACACCTGCAATTCCGCCTTGAGCGTATTTAGTGTTGGTTTCATCACTAGATGCCTTTGTGATAACCGTAATTCTTTTTTCAGGAAATTGTTGAGCCACTTTTAATGCATAGGTAAGCCCTGCAATACCAGAACCAATAACTAAAAAATCTGTATCCATTTTATTTGAGAGAGCACTTTATTCGATTTCAGAAGGCACTTCAACCCATGCTCCATTTTCTTTTAATAAATTAATCAATTCCTCTACAGCAATTTCACTGTTTATGTTTCTTTTTACCACTTCCTTGCCTCTGTATAATGTAATTTTATCAACGCCACTTCCCACATATCCAAAATCTGCATCGGCCATTTCACCCGGGCCATTAACAATACATCCCATGATGGCAATTTTCACTCCTTTCAAATGATTGGTTACGGCTCTGATTTTTGCAGTTGTTTCCTGTAAATCAAATAAAGTACGGCCGCAACTTGGGCAACTGATATATTCCGTTTTTGAAATTCTGGTGCGGGTTGCCTGAAGAATTCCAAATGCAATTGAGTTCAATAATTTATATGGAGGGATGATCTCTGGTGATGAATAATGATATCCAAAACAAACGCCATCACACATCCCATCTATCAGCAAAGCACCCGATTCAACAGCATAATGAATCAAGCTTTCTTCATGGGTATCGTGATGACTATCGCAAATTAAAACAACCGGATTTTGAATTTGATTGGCCATCAATTCTTGAAACAATCTTCTAACAGATTGCACCGCATTTTTATTTTGAGAACTCAAACAAATCACCGCTGTTTGATCTGATTTTATTGCATTTAACAAATGTTGACGAGAAGTAGCTTCTTCAGTTTTATCATAACAATCCATCATCACAAAATTCAACTGATTTGACTTTTGTTTTGAAACATCTACATATTGCTTGTCTGAAAAAATCGGGAAACATTTTTCTTTATCATTGGCTTGAAGCCATATATCAGCATCAAGAATAACTTTTAATGTGCCGGGCAAACCAAAAGAAGGCTCTTGCTTGCAATAGAGATAATCAGCTGCTGCATCAGCAATATTCCATTTGTCTGTCTTTTCATTATACCCATATCCAATATCAACTAAATCCGCTGGAGTGATGTTGTTGTTTTTACTGAAGTCCGACACCACCACTGGCACATGTTTCGAACCCATATTTCCTACTTGAAACGTTTCCCTTCTTTTATAATTAAAAGGATCAAATTGAAGTTTATCAATCGGAGGCACATTGCTGATATAAGTAGATGTATATCTTTTCACTAGATCTTTACAAACTGGTATTTCAAATTCAGGATCTTCTGTAAGAGAAACACGAATGGTATCGCCAATACCATCTTCAAGCAAAGTACCGATACCTATTGCAGATTTTATTCTTCCATCTTCCCCGTCGCCCGCTTCTGTAACACCCAAATGCAAAGGATAACATTCTCCAAATTCATTTGTCATGTGATTAATCAACAAACGATAAGCTTGTACCATCACTTGTGGATTAGAGCTCTTCATGCTCAACACAATGTTATGATAATCTTCAGACCTCGCAATACGAAGGAATTCCATCGCGCTTTCTACCATGCCAATGGCAGTGTCTCCATAACGGCTCATGATACGATCACTTAAACTACCGTGATTGGTGCCGATACGCATAGCAGTTCCATGCTCTTTACAAATTATCACCAATGGCGTAAATCGCTCACGAATACGTTCTATTTCTTCAAGGTATTCCTCATCAGTATATTCAAGCTGTTCGAATTTTTTCTTGTCGACGTAATTACCCGGATTCACCCTTACCTTCTCTACAATTTTTGCGGCTATTTCTGCTGCATTGGGGGTAAAGTGAATGTCTGCAACTAACGGTGTTGTATAACCTCTCTTCCTCAATTCGTCTTTTATATTTTGTAAATTCTCTGCTTCTTTTTTTGAAGGAGCAGTAATTCTAACCAGTTCAGCGCCGGCCTCTATACAACGAATGGTTTGTTCTACAGTAGCCATGGTATTCATGGTATCTGTCGTTGTCATGGTTTGAATTCTTACAGGGTGACCAGCACCAAGCAATAAGTCTCCAACTTTAACCTCCCTGGTTTTAAGTCTTTTGTATTCAGTTAATGATTCGCAATAAGATTGCATATAGTTTCAAAATAAAATGTAAAGAGATAACAAGCACACAAATGAAAAGTTCATTTATTTTAACCCTTTGAAAAATCCATAATGCGTTAAAATATTTTTTGTCACTTTCACAGATGTAATTTCCGGAGATTTATCATTGGCGTTGTTCTTCATTAAATTGACAAAGAAATAAACATGTCTGTTTTCTTCAATCCAACCCAAATTCCAAGTAAAAGTATGATTGCTTTCATTAATGATAGATGCAGTCTTATAACTTAAACGATAAGCGCTGTTGTCTTCCTGAAGCATCATATTTCTAACTGACTCCTGAACTGATTTTCTGAAAGGCAGCTGATCAAAGTAAAGCCGCTTTAAAAAACCCAATTGCTCGTCGGGAGATATTTTCAATTTATTGTTAGTCCAATACATTTCTGAACTGTCTCCTATAATTTTATTTCCATAAGAAAGACTATCAATCCATGTTTGCATAATTGCTGTACCTGTTAATTTGGCTACAAACTGAGTGCATTCTTTTGAGTTGTCACGAAATGCTTGTTTTAACGTAATTGTTGAAATAGCCATCGAGTCGTTTTCTTTTTTAAAACTCAATGGTTTATTTTCATCTGTAATCGTACCCGAATGAAGTGCAACCATGGTATTCAACACATCAAATGTGGCTCCTGGCGCAACTCTTGTTGTATCCATACCCATATTGTAAACAGTAATTTGTCCGGTAGCATTATCAAGAAATGTAAAACAACCTTCTGTTTTTTCTGCGTCGTAATAAGTCTTTAACTCATTGTCGATGTTAGCTTTGTTAACAGAGCATGACGCTAAAGAAATAATCAAAAAGGAACAAGGAAATATTTTAAGATAATTAGGTAATTTTTTCATTAATGTTATTATTTTTTCGAATTGTTTTCTACTTTTTACTTTTAAATTTTGAATTTTTACTTTTTACTTTTTTCACTCAAATGTTTTGCTGTAGCATCGAGAGCTTCATAGAAATCTTCGCCAAACTTTCTGATTAATGGTTCTTTTAGAAATTCATAAACCGGCACTTTCAATTTTTTTCCTAGAGAGCAAGCGGCTTTGCAGTTGTCTTCGCGGGGTTCATAATTGGCTAATTCCGTTATGCCGTCATTGCTTTTCTTTACAATGATGGGAAACAAATGGCAACTGATTGGTTTTTTCCATTTTACTTTTCCATCGAGATAAGCCTGTTCGATTCCACATTTCACGACACCATTGTTATCAAAAATGCCGTAAACACATACTTTACTATTGATGGTGGGTGTTACCCAACCAAATTCTCTATCATAAACATACCTGCCTTGAGCTTCGATTTCTTTTATACTGGTAGGATTCAGATAGGGCAAAACTTTATCAAAAACTTCATCGATTTCTTTTAACTCTTTTCTGTCGAGCGGCGCACCAGCATCACCATCAACACAACATGCCCCTTTGCATTTGCTTAAATCACAAACAAATTGTTCGCTCACTATTTTGTCGCTTAATAAAACATGGTCAATCGCTATCATGTTGCAAAATTACGTTGGTTTGTCAAGAGAGTTGCAGTTAATTCAAGACAAGTTTTTATTTAAAAAATCAATACCCGAAACATGTACACTTACTTCTTATTTTTAAATTTTTACTTTTGACTTTTAAATTCAAAAGTACTAATCAAGTGTTCTAAGTCTGTTCTCAAAAATTCCTGAACTGGCCTTAAAGAATCTGCATTGGGAGTTGCATCAAAATACAATGCCCCTCTGATGAAATTTTTTGTGGTGTCGCTAAGAAAAAACTGACTCGCCGTTGCTGCATTACCGCCCACTTTAAAAAAAACGCCACTAATGCCATTCGGGTTTCTCATCAGGCTGTCTTTTATTGAGCTGGCGATAACGTCATTTTTGTTGGTCAAGTTAAATGCGTCATTAACCATCAAATCAAATTGATTAATTCCCATTGAATCTTTATAACTGCCGTCGGCTTGTTTGATTTTGTAAGGCGCCAATCCTCCAATAATTTTATAACTCATGAATAATCTCGCATTGAAAGCAGGAAAATCCAGATTTATCCAGTAATTGTTTTCGGGTGTGCTGTCGAAATAAGTGCTATCCTGAATCACGGTTGCATATACAGGATATTCGAAAGAATAAGGAAAATCTTGTTTATTGAAAACCTGATACTGATGTTCGGGTAAATCAATTTTAAAATAACCTTTTTTTCTAGAAGTATAATTTGAATTACAGGCCATCAAGAGCATCAGCAGACAACCTAAAATCAAGGAAACAATGTTGTTTTTTTCAGGTCTCATTATGGATTGGGCTGTTTGTCTTTAGGCTGAATGGTAAGCTTTACTTTTTCTATGCGATTCTTTTTTATTTCAAGTGGAATAAATATAAATTGACCATGAACAAGCGATTCATTTATCTGAGGAAACTCTCCAGCAATTTCCAATACCAATCCTGCCAATGAATCACTTGATCCTCTGATGTTATCAAAAGTATTTAAAGGAACTCCAATTGCTTTACAAACATCATTAATCATGGTTTTACCTTCAAAAATATAATTGAAGTCATCAATTTTATTGTTGCCGCTTTCTTCATCATCAAACTCATCTTTAATTTCACCTATTACTTCTTCAACGATATCCTCAAGCGTTACAATTCCGGAAGTTCCACCAAATTCATCTACAACAATGGCAAAATGAGTTCGCTTGGTTCTAAAATCCTGAAGCAAATCTTCAATGTGCTTTTGCTCATGCACAAAAAATGGCGTCCTAATCAGATGATGCCATTCGAAATCTGCAGGCTTATCTAAAAAAGGAAGCAAGTCTTTAATATGCAAAATGCCTATGATTTCATCAAGATTGGCGCGATATACAGGAAGTCTTGAATAATGCAAATCCTCAGAAAGTACTATAATCTCATGAAGTGAAAGTGAAGCATCAATACCACTCACGTCAAGGCGTGTACGCATCACCTGTTTCACAGACGTACCTCCAAATTTTCTGATTCCTTTCAGGATTTGCTTTTCTTCCATGCTTGCCTCATGTTCCGGAAGTAAGTCAATGGCATAATCGAGATTGCTGTTATCCAGACCTGATTTTTTTAATGGAGAAACTTTCTTTTCGATATTGTCGCTATAGCTCACAAATTTTTTACTGAGTCCCAATAGAACACTATTACAGATTTCGATGATTAAAGAGGCGTTAGAGGCAAACCAAACTTTATGATGCGTTGCCCAAACTTTTGGCAATACTTCTGCAAAAAGTAAAATGAAAAATGAAACCAATGCGGCTTTAATCATGAAATTAATCAACAACGAATCAGATAAATAATCTCTGAAAATGCCATCCAACAATAAATTGGAAATTAAAATGATGCCGATGTTTACAAAACTATTGGCAATCAACATCGACGCCAGTAATGTCTTTGGCTGTTCGAGCAGATTGACAATTCTTTTGAATGAAGGCTGTTTTCTTGTTTTTAAAATATTGACATCTTTTGGACTTAATGAGAAAAAGGCGACTTCACTACCTGAAAGTAAAAAAGACAATAAAAAAAGTACCAGAACCGTAACAATCAAAATAGTTGTTGCTGCTGAAGAAACGATCAGAAAAATATTCAAATGTGATAACAATACCGAATGATATTCCAAGGTAATTTTTTTAGTTAATCAATAGCTTCAATTTGAGATGACGCACCAGATAAATTAAAGCTTAATTCAGTACAACAAATTTAAAGATATCATTTATATCCTGCAAACAAGATTATGATGAATTAAAACAATTTTTTTTCAGAAATATAGGCAGCGATTAATTTCGGGAAGGCCAATTTCTTTAATCCAGCTTTACTTTTTAAAGAATATGAAACGTCTGATATTGGTTTTTCTAGTTTCAGATGAATGAAAGTTCCATGTATATGCTGATGGGTTAATTTCTGCATGACAGTTTCAGAGGTGCTGGTATGCTGAAATTTATCAGGTATTATTACTTTAAATGAAGCTGTTTTGAAAAGTTGTTTATCTGATATCGGTTTTTCAGATTCAATCAAAATAAATTCTTGCAGTTGTTGCCAGATGTCTTTTTCCTTTCTTGTTCTAGTATAAAATTTGTCATTCAATTCAGCAATCAAGTAATAAAACCATCTTTCTTTTATTTTTAGTTTCTTTCCTTTTACAGGAAAATCTTCCACTTGGTTGCTATTAAACGCATCACATTGAGCAGATAATAAACATTGGTTGCATAACGGTGAACGTGGTTTACAAACAGTGGCACCCAAATCCATGATAGCCTGATTGTAAATTCCGGGTTTCTCTTTTTTCAAAAGCGATTGCGCTAGTTCATGAAACTTTTTTTTTCCTGTACTGGAGTCGATGGGTGTATCTATTGCAAAAAATCTAGATAGAACCCTCATTACATTTCCATCTACAACAGCATACGGTAATTGAAAAGCAAATGAAGCAATAGCTGCAGCAGTATATGGACCAATTCCTTTTAATGTTAGGATATCTTGATGTGAGTCTGGAAAGATGCCTTTTCTTTCGCTTGCAATAAATCGAGCTGTTGATATCAGATTTCTGCATCTTGAGTAATATCCCAATCCTTCCCATAATTTAAAAACATCTTCTTCTTTTGCGGCTGCTAATTTCAGCACATTGGGGAATTTTTTGATGAACCTGTTATAATATTCCAGCCCTTGTTCTACGCGTGTTTGTTGCAAGATAATTTCACTGATCCAGATTTTGTAGGGATCTTTTTCATATTTCCAAGGCATGGCTCTTGTATTGAATTTTTCATGCCATTCGAGAAGTTTTTGGGTGAAAAAATGTTGTTTTTTAAAAAAATCGTCCTTCATGAGCCAAAATTTTAAACAAACCTATTGATTATCACACTCTTATTTTTGTTTTTTCAATTTTTTTTTATAATTTACTTTCCAAATTATTATTATATGAGAAAAGCAGACTTAATAAACAAGATTTCGGAAAAAACCGGAATACCAAAGGTAGACGTTTTGGTAACACTTGAAACAATGTTTAGAGAGGTAAAAGCATCTCTCGCAAACGGCGAAAACCTCTACATTCGTGGGTTTGGCAGTTTCATCATCAAAAAAAGAGCCGCTAAAATCGGCCGCAACATCAAGAAAAATGTATCTGTTGCCATTCCTGAACATTTCATCCCGGCATTTAAACCTGCCAAAGAGTTTGTTCATGAAATAAAATCATCGACTAACATAAAAGAAGCTCCGGAAGTTAAGGAAGATAACGAGGATTAATGTAAATTTGCGCCCTGCCTTTAAAAAAGTCAGAAAAAAATTAATTGAAAAAGCAAATTATTTTAGTCGCCGCCGGAATCCTTCTGGTCATCACATTATTTTTTTTGGGGAAGACTGTTTCCGACAGCAAGCCTGTTGCAACAACACCAACCCAAAAAACACAAAGCTTTGATATAGAGAAGTTTATATCAAATGAAAAGAATCATATCACTCCATCTCAGCTGAATTCTCTTTCTAAAATAGAGGATTCTTTAGCGTCAACATCCAATAAAATAAATACATACAAGAGCTTAGCTGCCTTCTGGAAAGACAGCATTCATCTGTTTGAACCTTTCGCTTATTATACAGAAGCTTCAGCAAAGTTGGATAATTCAGAAAAAAGCCTCACCTTCGCAGCCCAAATATTTTTAGAGGGACTAAGAGGAGAAGATGATTTGGCAAAAGTTGAATGGGAATCTGGAGAAGCAATTTCACTTTATGAAAAAGCTTTAGCACTGAACCCTGAGAACGACGATCTAAAAATAGAATTGGCCAGTTGTTATATTTACGGGAAAGGAAGATCAGGAGATCCTCAAGAAACCATGAAGGGTATTCAACAGTTACTTTCAGTTGTAAGAAAAGATTCTACCAACATGAAAGCGCAAATGGTACTTGGTGTTGGGGGTTATGTTTCGGGGCAATATGATAAAGCGATTGCGAGATTGAAAAAGGTTGTAACCGCACAACCAGATAATTTCGAAGCAATAGCTTTCCTTGCTGACACATACGCTGCTCAAGGAAATAAAGCCGAAGCAATTAAATGGTATACTGTGAGCAAGAGTTTGTCGAACAACCCGGATTACAACAATGAAGTGGATAAAAGAATAAAAACACTTCAAAAAAATTAATACGAATTCATTAATAATATTTTTCAAACAAAAAAAGACTAGGTTATGCCTTGTGGTAAAAAAAGAAAACGTCATAAAATCGCTACTCATAAGCGTAAAAAACGTTTAAGAAAGAATCGTCATAAGAAGAAATAATTATTCATCGTTTATTGATGAACTAATGTTCCACACCCATTTTTTACGCTGTAATTGATGTGTGTGGATACATTTCTTATTTGACGTACATGTGATTCTTCTTTGCTGCTCACCCATATTGTCTGATTAATTAATAATTAACCAGACATTGTCCCGCCGTGATGCATACAGGTCTAAAAAAAAAATCAGTTGACCAAGGAGTTAATTATAAACGCAGTTCCACATGGAGTGGAGATTGCATTACTAGAAGATAAGAAACTGGTAGAGTTACACAGTGAAAAAACTGATGCTAGCTTTGCTGTGGGAGACTTATACCTCGGAAAAGTAAAGAAACTTATTCCTGGCCTCAATGCCGCTTTCATAGATGTAGGTTTTGAAAAAGACGCCTTCTTGCACTACACAGATTTAAGTCCTTATATTAAGTCTATTCTCAAATTTACAAGTCAAAATACACAACAAAAAAAAGGAGAAATAGCAGATTTTTCCAAATTCAAAGTTGAACCTGAAATTTTAAAAACAGGTAAAATCAATGAAGTACTCACCGGAAAGCCGAATATTCTTGTTCAAATTCTCAAAGAGCCGATAGCAGCGAAGGGCCCAAGACTCACCTGCGAAATTTCATTGCCAGGAAGATATGTGGTTGTAACTCCATTCAACGATATCGTTGCCGTTTCCAGAAAAATCATGTCTTCTGATGAAAGGAAAAGATTGCAAAAAATAATTGAAGCTGTTAAGCCCAAAAACTTAGGCGTTATCGTCAGAACAGCAGCACAAGGTAAAAATACAGCAGAACTTCATGAGGATTTATTAAGTCTGGAAGCCACCTGGAAATCGATTCAGGCTAACCTTTCCGGAGCAGTTCCTCCAACCAGAATCTTAAGTGAACAAGGAAAAACGAACAGCATTCTCCGTGATTTGCTAAATGCTGATTTTAATAAAATTGTTGTCAACGACAAAAATATTTATGCGGATACAAGAAGCTATATTCAACGTATTTCAGCAGATAAACTAGATATTGTAACGCATCACAACAATGACAATTCCATTTTTGATACTTATGGTATCACCAAACAAATAAAGGCTTCTTTTGGCAAAACTGTCAATCTTCCCAGCGGTGCTTACCTGATCGTTGAACACACCGAAGCATTGCATGTTATTGATGTCAACAGCGGCTATAAAAGCGTAAGCAATAATCAGGAACAAAATGCTTTGGAAACCAATCTTGAAGCTGCTGAAGAAATTGCACGACAATTAAGATTAAGAGATTTAGGCGGTATCATCGTTGTCGATTTCATTGATATGAAATTGATAGAAAACAAAAAGAAGCTCGCTGATGCCATGGAGCAGTTGATGAAAAACGATCGCGCCAAACATTCCGTTTTACCCATTTCAAAATTTGGTCTCATGCAGATTACCCGTCAGCGCATGAAACCGGAAATGAATATCAATACCAGTGAAGTTTGTCCAAGTTGCAACGGTTCAGGAACCATATCTTCTACTCTTATCCTTGAAGACGAAATCTCTAAGAACCTGAACTATTTGATCATGCAACGCCATAAAGGGCTTACCATTGAAGTTCATCCGATTATTTATTCTTACATCACCTGCGGTTTTCCTTCACGCAGAATGAAATGGAGCTGGAAATACAAGCAAAATATTAAAATCAAATCCAACAACAGTTTTCATTTAACTGAATTCAAATTCTTTGATAATAACGAAGAGGAGATTAAGTTGTAGGATGGATAGGCTGGATAAGCCAACTAGATGCTAGATACTAGATGCTTGATACTAGATGCTAGATGCTAGATACTAGATACTAGATACTAGATGCTAGATAGACTCTACTTCTTAGCAATGTCTCCTAAAAGGGACGTTGTGTATAGATAGATAATCAGATAAGCTTGATACTAGATTTTCCGTACTTCTTAGCAATGTCTCCTGAAAGGGACGTTGCGTATAAATTATCAGATAAGCTTGATACTAAATTTTACTACTTCTTAGCAATCTATCCTGAAAGGGACGTTGCGTATAAATTATCAGATAAGATTGATTCTAAATTTTTACTATTTTTATCTTCTACAAATTCATCCAATATGCAACATAGTGCCGAACAAAAAATAATTAAATTTTTAAAATCTGTTGCTAAAATTATTGTTCTCATGTTGATGATAACACTCGTTTTAACGATGCTATTGGGAACGATTGATTTAATTATTGAAGTCATAAAAGCATTGGCATCTCCAACGCCTTATTATGCCTTAATAAACGTTGAAGACTTATACGTTGTTTTCTCTACCATTCTAATTATTGTTGTGGGTTATGAGTTATTTAAATCCATGAATCTATTGCTTCATCATGATAAAATTCCTGTAAAATCAATCCTGCAGATTGCCATGATTGCACTTGCAAACAAAGTAATTACACTCAATATAAAAACCATCAAATTAGACACCATGCTTGGTATTGGTGTAATCATTGCAGCGCTCGGAATTGCATTTTTTGCTTTTAATAAGAGCAATGAAAAAATGGAGTAATGGTGCTGTATCGATGAAAAAGTAAATCCCGAATTTAATTCTCTCTTGAAATGTATTTTATAAACCGTAATTAAGTTTGCCGTTTATTAATACCCGAAAGCAACTGCTCTTTTCACTTGTTGGGTTGCACCTATCGACCAAATTAATCCCGGATAAAGCGTTTCATGCTCGTAAGTGATATACAAAAAAGGACTATTGATTTTTGCCGCTTCTTTCAATAATCTTTCAAATGATTTTCTTTCGCTGGTGTTGGCAGAATGAAGATTGAGGAATCTGGTATTGGATCTGATAATCGAACCTTTCTTTAAGCCGGCTATTTGTGTTCTGTCTTCAAGCAACATAACTTTCTGCCAATCATCTTCACCGTTAATTGTTATTTTTTCGCTGATATTATCTATTCGTCCGGATTGATAATTGATTTTTTCTACCGCATATCTTCCTGCAGTTTGAGTGGCATCTTCGTTTTGATATTTGTACGTAACTGTATACTCATTTACGGAAATAATTTTGCCAACTACTTTTTTCCCATTGTGAAAATGAAGTGTATCCTGTGCTTGGATCTTAAATGGAGAGATCGACAACACTAAAAAAAATAATAAAGAAAATAGTTTGTTCATGAATGTATCTTTTATCATTCCTAAAAATGGTTAGACATGTTAATACAAAAACAATCTATTTACTAATATTTTAGCAACATTAATTTCAGACTTCCAATTAATGTTGGTGATTGTGTTGCATTGCAGCAAGTTCATCTGCTGTAACTTTTTTATCTTTTGTTTTAACTTGGCTTTCCAAATAGTCAAATAGTCTTTCGGTAATCAATCTGCGATAAGTGCCATCAACCTGCTTTTCATCTTTCATCATTCTGTCGATGTAACTATCCAACCAGCTCATATCTTCACCCATATTCATCTGGCCGAAATAACGCATTACTTCTTCTTTCATATGGCTTCTTAAATCATCTTCAGTAACTTCAAGTTTATTATCAATGATGATTTTATCACTGATTAAAGTCCATTTTAATTGGTTGCTAAAAGTTGGAAATTCTTTTTCAGCTTCTTCTGCAGTTTTAGGTTTATCGCCACCAGTTTGTAACCATCTTT
Source organism: Streptomyces griseus (assembly GCA_943323705.2). Lineage (GTDB taxonomy): Bacteria > Bacteroidota > Bacteroidia > Chitinophagales > Chitinophagaceae > Ferruginibacter. Next base: position 3,285 of record CALPIT020000020.1, on the reverse strand, counting down.
TTAAAAATGCTTCAGGAAATTCCATAGGCACTTTGTCAAGTAATAAATGATACAATTGATCATGTAATTGGTTACGACTTTGAGAAGTCCAGTATTTTTCAATATCATCTTTCAAAATTGCTCTGAATTCATCTTCAGTTGCAATGCCTTTACCCGGATATACTTCATTGAAAAACTCTTCGTTCAATTCTCTTTTTTCAACCAGACCTAATTTTACGATATCTAATTTGAAATATTTAGAAGCTGCATCTTTATCATTCTTGTCAAAGCCAAGATCATGCAACATCATTTCTAACTTATCGCCTTCAAAAGTTTTGCCTAATTGAAAAACAATGCAATCAGCCATTTTCTTGCCCATCAATTCTTTCTGCATCTTAGGCGTAAAATATTTCAACAACACAGAATTTTCTTTGCTCACGCCACCTTCTACAGCTTTACCATCCTTATCAGTTTCAGTAAATAAAACATTCAACACATTTTCTTCATTGTCAATCACCTCAGGCTCTGTCATTTTACCGCCTTTGATTTGCATTCTGCTGATTTCTTCATTAATCATTTCTTCGCTCACCTCAACTTTATGTGCTGTTAATGATTCTTTTGAAAAATCAGGTAGTTGAAATGCCGGCTTCAACCCTATTTCAAAACCAAAATCAAAATCAGAAGGATTGTTGATATCGATTTTGCTTAAATCTTTTTCCAAAGGAAGTGGCTGTGCGAAAATATCAGGCTTTTCTTCATTCAGATAAGCATATAGTTTTTGTTCCACAGTTCTTAATACTTCATCTTGAAAAATTGCATTTCCGTGCATTTTTTTAATCATGCCAGCAGGCACCATTCCTTTTCTAAAACCCGGAATGCTAGCGGTTTTGCTGTATTCTTTTAATTTCTTTTCGAAAGTTGGGAAGTAATCTTCTTTTTTTACTGTTACTATTATTTTGTCTGTCAATAACCCAATGTTTTCTCTAACTACTGTTGGCATATAAAATGATTGAAACGTTTTTAAATTAAATAAGTTGATAAGCCAAGGATTAGTTTTCATGTTGTTTCCAACAGATAACCACTCAACTTATCAACTTAATGTGTGCGGATGATAGGGGTCGAACCTACATGCCTCGCGGCGCCAGATCCTAAGTCTGGTGCGTCTGCCAATTTCGCCACATCCGCATTTCTGACAATGTTGCCATTCAGATTGCTCTAAACGGGGGGCAAAACTAAGACTTTTCTCTAAAAAACAGACAGATTAAAGAAACTATATTTCAAAATGACCATAATTTAATTGGCATTTGAAGCGTTTGAAGGCAAAGGCATCGAAAAATTAAAGTAATTTCGTCATCAATTATGAGCAGTACAGATAGCATATACACCTATAATTTATCGGAAGAGGAAGAGAAAAAAGAAATACTCAGACATTACCGTGGTTTACTTAAAGTTTTAAAGCAAAACATCAAGCCTGGTGATAAAATGCTGATTCGTACTGCTTTTGAAATGGCAGTGGAGGCTCATAAAACCATGCGCAGAAAAAGTGGCGAACCTTATATTTTACATCCCCTTGCTGTTGCTAAAATCTGTGTAGAAGAAATTGGACTTGGCGTAAGAAGCAGTATTTGCGCGCTTCTTCATGACACAGTAGAAGATACTGACATAACTTTAGAGGATGTACAAAGGGAATTTGGTGTAGAAATAGCTAAAATTGTAGATGGCCTTACCAAAATTGCTACGGTAATGGACACCAACACCAGCAAGCAAGCTGAAAACTTCAGAAAAATCCTTCTCACACTAACCGACGACCCCAGGGTAATTCTTATCAAGCTAGCTGACAGGCTTCACAATATGAGAACCTTAGACAGTTTGAAGCGTGAGAAGCAACTTAAAATCGCTTCTGAAACAGTTTATGTTTACGCTCCTCTAGCTCACAGAATGGGTTTGTACAATATCAAAACCGAACTTGAAGATTTATCCATGAAATACATGGAAACTGATTCTTACAAGTTGATTGCCAAAAAATTACAAGACACCAAAAGAGAACGCACCAGATATATCAACGATTTCATCAAGCCTTTAAAAGAAAAATTACAAAGCACTGGATTGGATTTTGAAATTTATGGAAGACCGAAAAGCATTCATTCTATATGGACTAAAATAAAAAAGAAAGGTGTTTCATTTGAAGAAGTGTATGATTTGTTTGCCATCAGAATCATTGTGAACTCTGCTCCAGAAAAAGAAAAAGAAGATTGTTGGAAAATATACAGCATCATTACAGACGCCTACAACCCTTCTCCAGACAGGCTTCGCGACTGGCTGAGCAATCCGAAAAGCAATGGTTATGAAGCGTTACATACTACAGTTATGGGGCCTCAGGGAAAATGGGTTGAAGTACAGATTCGCACCAAAAGAATGAATGACATTGCAGAAAAAGGGCTGGCTGCTCATTGGAAATACAAAGAAGAAAAAGACGACGAAAGCAATTTCGACAAATGGTTTAACCAGATTCGAGAAGTGCTTTCCAATCAGGATACCAATTCACTGGATTTCTTGCAGGATTTTAAAACATCATTCCTTGCTGAAGAGATTTATGTGTATACACCAAAAGGTGATATAAAAATGTTACCTGTTGGTGCCACGGCGCTCGACTTTGCATTTAGTGTACACACAGCCGTTGGTGTGAAATGCATTGGTGCAAAAGTGAATCACAAATTGGTTCCTATTAGTTATAAATTAAGAAGCGGCGATCAAATTGAAATCATTACCAGTGCCAAACAAAAGCCAAACGGAGAATGGCTGAATCACGTAGTAACTTCAAAAGCTCGTGCTAAAGTAAAAGATTCACTAAAAGACGAAAAGCGACAAATTGCTGAGTTAGGAAAAAGCATTCTCGAAAGAAAGTTCAATGCCATTAATGCGGTAATGAATCAAGCCAATATTGAGGAGCTCGCTAATTTTTACAAATCACCATCTTCACTGGATTTATTGTATGATATTGCTGTAAAGAAAAATGAATTAAAAGAATTAAAAGAGTTTACTGTTCATGGCGATAAACTCGTTCCACCCAAAATTGCAAAGCCTGTTGAAGTCATCACCGACATCAATGACTTTAAACCCCTCTCTAAAAAAGACACCGAACTGATCATCTTTGGTGAAAGCAGCGACAAAATCATGTACACGCTAGCTAATTGTTGCAAACCTATTCCAGGAGATGATGTATTTGGATTTGTTACTACAGGCGAAGGACTCAAAATACATCGTACCAATTGTCCGAATGCTACAAGATTACTCGCCAATCATGCT
>CALPIT020000019.1 GCA_943323705.2 Streptomyces griseus | reverse complement strand
ATCATATCGACTGAAATCATAATTTCCGTAAACGGATTTAATGTGGAGACCATGCATACTAAATAAAATTTCAAAATCTGATACAGAAAATTTTTGAACCTCTTCTACAAATACCATTGAATTTGAAACTGCGGGGTCGTCAATAATTATTTTTTTATAAAACTTATGGTCATCGTGCCAACGTATTATAGAAAATTTAATCCCATCGATATTTTTTTCTTCACTATGAACAATATGTGATGTGGCAAAATCAGTATTAATATAGTCTATGATAAAAGAACCTCCTTTTACCAGAGATTGGGAAATGGTTCGAATGGCGTTTTCATTTTCTTTATTGGTTTTGAAATAACCAAAACTTGTAAAAAAATTAAATGCGTAGTTGAAATAATTTATCCAGAAAGGTAGCCGCATATCATGGGTATAGAAATGAAGATTTTCCTTTTCGCTTAGCAACGCTACTTCAATACTTTCTTCACTCAGATCTATACCAGTTACGTCAAAATCGTATTCTGCAAGATGAATGGCATGTCTTCCTTTGCCACAGGCGACATCTACAATTTTTGAATGTTTTGGTAAATTCAAATGAGAAATGAGCTTGTCAATAAGTTGCATGGCCTCATTTTCATCACGGTTTTTATATAAGATGTGGTAATAAGGAGAATTGAACCAATCTTTGAACCAGTTTTCTTGCATACTGCAAAATTAAGCTTTGGCTGTTTAAAAAAATTGCTCATTTTCAGACAAAAGCTAAATTCAAATCAAAATTTAAAAGTAAAAATTTAATAATGACGAAAATTCACTTTAAAATCTTGAATTTTTACTTTTGAATTTCTATAGCCTTTATTATCGCCGAGATTTAATGACAAGTCATTTTAGGTAAGTAATGGGCTTTATTTTATGAGTATTTCATGAATGATGTTTGTCATTGATATCATTAACTCGTAACTCTTCGTTATATTTGTAATCCAAAAATTGGTTTTACATGTCATTGATCAAGAGCATTTCGGGAATCAGAGGAACAATAGGAGGACGTACTGGTGATAACCTTACACCGCCCGATGTTGTTAAATTTACTGCAGCATACGGAACCTGGTTGATGCAGGCTTCAGAAAAAAAGAAATCAAAACATAATTTCAAAGTTGTGGTAGGTAGAGATGGACGTATCAGCGGCGAAATGGTAAAAAATCTAGTGAGCTCTACATTGTGTTCATTAGGAATTGATGTCATTGATTTGGATTTCAGCACTACACCTACTGTAGAAATGGCGGTAACCATTTTAAAAGCAGATGGTGGGATTATTCTTACAGCCAGTCACAATCCCAAAGAATGGAATGCATTGAAGTTACTCAACAATAAAGGAGAATTTATCAGTGGGGATGATGGTCGTATGATTTTAGAAATAGCAGAAAAAGAGGCATTCCATTTTGCCGATGTAGATAAGCTAGGAAATATAGAAGCCAATAACGATATGCTTGCGGCTCATATTGATGCAATTTTGCTGAATAAAATGGTTGATAAAAAAGCCATAACAGAAGCTAATTTTAAAATTGTTGTAGATGCTGTTAATAGTACTGGTGCATTGGCAGTTCCGGCTATATTAAAAGCTTTAGGTGTAGAAGATATCGTTGTCATCAATGACGACGTTACCGGTAATTTTGCTCACAATCCTGAGCCGCTCCCCGAACATCTTACTGAGTTAAGTCGTGCTGTTGTCTCTAAAAAAGCACATTTGGGAATTGCAGTTGATCCTGATGTAGATAGGCTTTGCTTTGTATGTGAAGATGGATCTATGTTTGGAGAAGAATATACTTTGGTGGCAGTGGCTGATTATGTGCTGAGTAAGAAACCGGGCAATACGGTAAGCAATATGTCTTCAACTAAAGCGCTTAAAGACATTACCCTTAAGCACAAAGGTGAATACTTTTCAAGTGCAGTTGGCGAGGTGAATGTGGTTAACAGAATGAAAGAAGTAAATGCGGTCATTGGTGGCGAAGGCAATGGCGGAATCATACTTCCTGAGCTTCATTACGGAAGAGATGCTTTGATTGGAATTGCACTTTTCCTTTCACATTTGGCTAAATCCAAAAAAACAACCAAACAGCTTCGCAACACCTATCCTGATTATTTTATCAGCAAAAATAAAATCACACTTGAGCAAAACATTGATGTAAAATCTGTGTTTGATAAAATAAAAAAGAAGTACAAATCTCAGCCTGTAAATACAGAAGATGGTTTAAAAATCGAATTTGATAATGATTGGGTACATCTTCGTACAAGCAACACTGAGCCTATAATCCGAATCTATGCAGAAAGTAATTTTGAAACTACTGCCGATAATATCGCGATGAGATTGATTAGAGATATACAGGAGTCGATAATTTAGGCGATACGCTTAAACTAATATACTATGAGCCGGATTTATTTTGACAATGCTGCTACAACTGCGTTGGATTCTCAAGTTTTAGAGGCCATGATGCCTTATCTGATTGAGAAATTTGGTAACCCTTCTTCCATTTATTCTTACGGTAGAGAATCTAAATTAGCTATTGAGCAAGCAAGAAAATCTGTTGCCAAAAACCTAAATGCACATCCTTCAGAAATTTTCTTCACTAGTGGTGGAACAGAAAGCAATAATACTGCCATCCAAGCTTCTGTAAGAGATTTACACTGCGAACATATCATCACATCTCCAATTGAGCATCATGCGGTAACACATACTGTAGAACATCTTGACAGTACAGAACACGTAAAAGTCAGCTATGTTAATTTGTTACCCAATGGACATATTAATCTCGAACACTTAGAAAAATTACTCGCACATAACAAAGAAAAGACATTGGTATCATTGATGCACGCGAATAACGAAATCGGCAATATGCTGGATATATATGCAGTCGGTAATCTTTGTAAAAAATACAATGCCTTGTTTCATACAGACACTGTTCAAACGGTTGGGCATTTTCCAATTGACCTGAGAAATACACCGGTACATTTTATCACAGGAGCCGCTCATAAATTTCATGGGCCAAAAGGTGTAGGACTATTATATATCAATGAAAATATAAAAATTAAGCCTTTTATTTTTGGAGGTGGACAAGAAAGAAACATGCGCGCCGGAACCGAAAATTTATATGGCATTGTAGGTTTTGCCAAAGCGCTTGAAATCGCAACAGAAAATTTCGAAAAGGATAGCGCTTATATTTTGGAATTGAAAAATTACATGCAGGCTCAATTGAAAGGCAATATAAAGGGTGTTGGTTTCAATGGAGATGTGAATGGCAAATCATTGTACACAGTTTTAAGTGTGAGCTTTCCTAAATCAGAAAAATCTGAGATGTTATTGTTTAATTTGGATATCAACAACATCTGCGCTAGTGGAGGTTCTGCCTGTGCCTCAGGAGCCGAAGAAGGCAGTCACGTGATTCGTGCGATCAATATCAATCCCAATCAAATTACGGTTAGATTCAGTTTTTGCAAACACAATACAAAAGAAGAAATCGATAATGTAATACAGAAACTTAAAGAGTTGATATAATACAATCCTTAAAATTGGTAACCTAATTTATCTGAAAGCGATTTGGGTAATGCAGGTAATTTTCTTCTGTCGATAAGGAAACTATTCAATTGAGTAAGCTCTCTGAAAATATAATGTTTTTCCATCGCTCCTTGCAAATATCCTGCGCCTGTGCTTCCGCCAGTTCCTACTCGGGTGCCAATCATCCTCTTTACCATGTTGATATGACGATACCTCCAGCTGCCCATTTGGTTGTCAATTTCAATTAAAATTTCCAACAACTGATAAGGTAATTCCAATAATGGATAACCTCTGTAAAGCATTATAAATAAAGCAGATTGGCATGCTTCCGGACTTAATGCTCTTTCCATTTCATTTGTCAATCCGAAAAAAATCTGTTTGAAATAATGGGTATTGTTTTTTTCAGGTACAGACAGACTTTCTGTGTAAGTTTTTTCATAATCAGCCCAAAAAGGATGTTGGGAAAAATCTTCATTGCCCCAATCAGCTGTGGTTTTGAGGAAGGGCATTCGCTCCAGCCAATTGTTGATCATCATGATGAGAGATGGACCGCTTTCAGCATTTTTAATAACCTCAATATCTTTTTCTTTTAACTGGCTTATATAATAATCCATGCCATGTCTGTTTTCGAATTTTAAGCCGAGTTTAGCTTCAATAATTTTGAATTGCCAACTTTGAAAGCCTGAAGCCGGACGAAGCATATCCCTAAAATCTAGAAAATCCATTGGTGTCATGGTTTCAAGAATATCTACTTGTTGAACCAACACTTTTAAAATAGTAACGACTCTTTGTAAACGATGAACAACAGATTGCAAATCATTGGAATTGTCATTTAATGAAGGTTTGTTCATGGTGTCAATTACGGTATTGACTTCGAAAAGAATTTGTTTAAACCACAATTCATAAGCCTGATGAATGATGATAAAAAGCATCTCATCATGAGCTGGTTCTTTGCCATTTTCAAAACTAACAGGGTGCTGTGCGTTTAGAATTTTATCTAGCTCAAGATACTCACTATAATAAACAGGCTTATGTTCCATAAAAGAATTTTTGCAAACATAAACAATTCGGAGAAATGGGGAGGGATATGAATGTAAAATGTAAAATATTAAATGTAAAATGTAAAACTGGAATTAAGGAAATAAAATCATCATTTTCTCATGAAAAGCCTCGCCCCCAACCCCTCTCCAATAGAGCCAATAGAGAGGGGAGCAAACAGAATTTTTTTACTAAAAAACAATTATTGAATTCGTACCGACTCTAAGCAAAACATAATCAAAGTCCCCCTTGGGGGGATTGAGGGGGCTATTATCTAATCAAGACCGTTGTTCCTCTTTTAAAAATCATTTTATTCAAATCAGTATCAAAGTAGGAGAGTGTCCATACGTATGTACCCATATCTGCTGGCATGCCTCTTACATTGCCATTCCATTTGTTTGTCCAGTCTTCTGTATAAAAAATACGCTGACCAAATCTATTGTAAACGGCAAATTTTAAGTCTCTAGCTTTATAAGCGTTCAATGGGTATAGATTATCGTTTTTGCCATCACGGTTTGGCGTAAACGCTGTAGGAACATCAATGTAACAGTTCCATGGGATAAGAATATTTTTAGTAATTGTATCCTTACATCCGATATTGTTCGTTACGATAAGTGTTACTGGTGCAGTAATATTACTTCCTGGAACATACAAATAGCTTTGAGAAGTAGGTTGTTGTAATGTTGAGCTATTTCCATTTCCAAAATTCCAATTCCATTGTCTGATATTGCCGATACTGGTATCTCTGAAGTTAGCCAAATCATCCGGACAAACAAATGCAGGGGATTCAAAAGCTGCTTCTATATAATTATCGAGATTAATGGTAGCAAATGATGTGTCTTTACAGACACCATTACTGACAACCAATTGGGTGTTTTTAATACCAAATACGGTATATTCTTTAACTGGATTTTGCTGGTTACTTAGTGAGCCTTCTCCGAATGTCCATTGCCAATTATTGACGCCATTGCTGCCATTGTGAAAATAATTGACAATATCTTTCTCGCAACCCAAGTTTATATTGTAAGTAAAATCTGCATTTACGGTGTCTTTAATAACAAAAGGAATTGTAGAGCCTGCAGGTGTTTCCTGAGTACACTCATCCAAAATGGTATTGTTGTCTGAACCTCTCACCAGTTTTAAAATAAAATTCCCCCCTCTTTGTAAAGGTGCTGATAATTGAATGGTGATTTTAGTACTAACTCCATTGTTACAATTCAATCCACTTGCCCCTGTGATGGTTACAGGGTAGGGGCCGGTGATAACAAAATCACTTCCGTCTGCAGCAATGGTGTTACAGCGCATGTTTTTTCTGAATACAAGTTGTAAGGTATTTGGCGCACAAGCAGGTTTGGTTAAGCTGTCCATTGGTGTTGGCTGAATGGCAAATACAGTCAATGGAATATTTTCACCAACAGGAATATTTCTGTCGCAGTTGTCTAATAAAGTATTACCATCCGGTCCATTATTGATCGTTACAGTATAATTACCCGGAACAAGTGGTCCATTTAATGTAAGTGTAACCGAGTCGGTGTCAAATCCTGTGGCACAGCTATTGCCAACTGCGCCAATTACATTTCTTATTGGAGGTGAAATGCTGAATTCACTTCCATTTGATGTCAATGAATTGCACTTCATTTTTTTATTCAATTTAACCCTGATGACGGTGCCATCACATGCTGCAGTGGCATCAACCAATCGAGGTTCAGTTGGGTCTGTAATGCTTCCTGTTCCACCACCAAAAGATAAAGAATAGCCGCTTTGTGAGTCGGTAAAATGGCTAACCAATAATAAATAATTCCTGCCCTGAGTAATGAATGGCATCGCACTGAATAAAGGAACACCAGGACCTTCACATCTAATTAATGAAGTTCCTGCAGGAGTAGCACCGGTAATGCCAGGGTCTCCGCTCCAATTACACGCTACAAAAAGTGATACATCAGTGTATACATCGGCAATATTTCTTCCCGTAACATCAAACAGCTGCCAGTCGTAATCACTTGACAAATTGTTAGGCGTAATCGTAAATCCTAAAGTGCCCGAAGTGAAACAGGTAAACTTGTACCAGTACGGATTTTTGTCGGTAAACACAACGGCTGAACTTGTACATCTTGAAACCACCGCTCTTTCGCCACATATATTTACTGAGTTTTGAGAAAATACAGCTGTACCACAAACAGGAAAGGCCGTTTCTGGATTTTGCCCTAGTGCAGTACAAATTTGTGCTTGGGCAAAATTCGAAAGTAGAATCGTCAGAATTGATATGATGATAAAATTTCTGTACATAAAGTTTCGCAAAGTAACAGAATGGATGACAATATTATTACTTTTCAAATGGTGTTTGGTTATTATTAACAATCTAATGCTAATTTAGTTTGGATTTGATTTCCTGTAATTTCAAAAGTGCTTCAACAGGAGTAAGTCTGTTGATATCTGTATTCTCCAATAAAGTACGAATGGCATCGAAAGTTACGGAATGGGCATCGAAAATACTGAGCTGCACTTTAGGGTTATTGAGATTTTTCATACTTTCTTTCATATCTCCTTTGTGCATGTTGCCATGATCATCACGACTGTTTTCGAGCTGTGTCAATATTTCATTGGCTCGGTCAATTAAAGCGGGAGGCATGCCGGCCATACGAGCTACGTGAATACCAAAGCTATGTGTGCTTCCACCGGGAGCAAGCTTACGGAGAAAAATCACCTTATTGCCCACTTCCTTATTGGTAATATGAAAATTCTTGATTCGCTCAAATCTATTTTCCAATTCATTCAACTCGTGATAGTGTGTAGCAAATAAAGTCTTGGGTTTGAAATTGGATTGGTGAATAAATTCTGCAATACTCCAAGCAATGGAAATGCCATCATATGTTGAAGTGCCTCTGCCAATTTCATCCAATAATATCAAACTTCTTGAAGTGAGGTTGTTGATGATGCTGGCAGTTTCGTTCATCTCCACCATAAATGTACTTTCTCCTCCGCTCAAATTATCAGATGCGCCGACTCTTGTGAATATTTTATCCGTCACCGGAATTTTCGCCGAAGATGCAGGAACAAAACTACCCATATGCGCCATTAAAGTAATCAGCGCAGTTTGACGTAAAATTGCACTTTTACCACTCATGTTAGGTCCGGTTAGGATGATGATTTGTTGTTGCTCATCATCTAAAAAAACATCGTTGGTAATATAGGGTTCTCCTACAGGTAAATTTCTTTCTATCACCGGATGGCGGCAGTCTTTAAGTTCAAGCGCATTGCCCGAATGCATGACAGGTTTTTTATAACCCAATTGCAATGCATTATGTGCAAAACAATTCAAACAATCGAGTACGGCCATCACATGTCCATTCACCTGCATGGGAGCGATGTAGTCTTGCAATTCATTCAATAAATCCTGAAATAACTGTTGTTCTATCTGAATGATTTTATCTTCAGCACCCATGATTTTTTCTTCATACACTTTCAACTCAGGAGTGATGTATCTTTCTGCATTGGCTAAGGTTTGTTTGCGAATCCAGGTCTCAGGAACTTTTGATTTGTGTAAGTTGGTGACCTCAAGATAATAACCAAATACATTATTGAAACTTATTTTCAAAGAAGAGATACCTGTGTTTATGGCTTCTTTTTGTTGCAGTTCGATCAGGTAATTTTTACCACCGCTAGAAATGTTCCGCAATTCATCTAATTCTTCATGAATGCCGGAAGCTATGAGTCCACCTTTGGCTACAAGAGCAGGTGGGTTTTCGGTGATTTCGCGAGTGATTTTTTCCATGATATAATCACATGGATTTAAGGCATCACCTAATCTTTTTAAATATTCGTTGTTGGCATGGCTGCAAATTTCTTTGAGATGTTTGGCTTGTTGCAATCCTTTCGCAACTTGCAACACTTCTCTAGGATTTATTTTTTTCAGAGGCACTTTAGCGGCAAGCCTTTCCACATCGCCGGCTTGTTTGATGTGCTGAATGATGTTGGATCGTGTTTCAGATTCTTTAATTAAATATTCAACTGCATCCAGTCTTTCATTGATGGCTGTAATGTTGTTGAGTGGCATGAGCATCCATCTTTTTAACAAGCGGGCACCCATAGGCGAACTGCTGTTATTGATGGTTTTGAAAAGTGTGTTAGCTTGATCGTTGTTCGATATGAGTTCCAGATTTCTGATGGTGAATCGGTCCATCCACAAATGATCATCACGATTGATGCGTTGCAATGCAGTGATATGTTGCAGATTGGGATGTTCGGTATCTTTTAAATAATGGAGAATAGCACCCGAGGCGATAATACCCATAGGTAAATCTTCTACACCAAATCCTTTTAAACTATGTGTTCCAAAATGTCTTAACAGATTTTCAGTAGCGTAAGCTTCGGTAAAAATCCATTCATCAAGGTTGTAAGTGAAAAATGAGTTGCCAAAATTCTCTTTGAAATATTTTTGTTTGTTGCGTTGAAAGATGACTTCAGCAGGTTGCAGACTTTGCAATAATTTATCGGTGTATTCTTTATCACCTTCTGCAATGAAAAATTCTCCTGTTGAAATGTCGAGAAAAGCAATGCCGATTTTGTGATCTTCGAGATGTAATGCGGCAAGGAAATTATTGCTACTGTGTTCAAGCAGTTTGTCATTCACAGCAACGCCAGGAGTTACCAATTCTGTGACACCTCTTTTCACTATGCCTTTTACAGTTTTGGGATCTTCGAGCTGGTCGCAAATGGCTACACGATAACCGGCTTTAACCAGTTTGTGTAAATAAGTGTCCAAAGCATGATGAGGAAATCCTGCAAGTTCCAAAGAAGAGGCATTGCCATTGTTTCTTTTGGTCAGTGTAATACCTAAAACGGAAGATGCATTTATGGCGTCCTGTCCGAATGTTTCATAAAAATCACCCACACGAAAAAGCAAGATGGCATCAGGATATTTCGCCTTGATGGCATTGTGTTGTTGCATTAACGGAGTTTCTCCTGAAGCTTTTGCCATGGTGGGCAAATTTAGGGATATGTTTTAAAAGTTTCCGTTGTATTCGCTTTATTATAGGCTGATTTTATCCACCGAATTTAATTTTGTTTGCATATAACGTTTGTTGAAAAAATCAGAACTCCTTAACATCTAAAGGGTATCTGAAAAGAAGTATTCCATTATCTTTGCGCCAAAATGAATCCACTGATGAAAAAAGCAATTTTAGCGGTATTGATCTCTGTTTTTACAATAATAACTTCCAATGCACAAGCACCGAAAGGAATGGGTAAAAGTGATGCTGATGCCAAAAAAATACTTGATCAAGTTAGCGCCAAATTCAAATCATATAAATCAGTACAGGCTCAATTTGTATTGAAAATTGAAAATGCAACTGGAAAAAGCCTAGGCAATAAATCAGGCAATGTGTATATGAAAGGCACCAAATACAGAATCAGCGCTTCAGGTCAGGAAATTTTTTCTGATGGTTCAAATATCTGGACATATGAAAAAGCTGCCAACGAGGTAACTATCAATAAAATCGATCCAACAGCTAATTCAATTACCCCTCAGAAGTTGTTTACCAATTTCTACGATAAAGACTTCTTGTATAAATTAAATGGGGTAGTTAAAGAAGGTGGAAAAAATCTGCAAGAAATTGAATTGACGCCGATAGATAAATCCAAGCCCTTTTTTAAGGTATTGGTTTATGTAGACAAATCAACTATATACACCACAAAAGTTTTTGAAAAAACGGGCAATCGTTATACATACAGCATCAACAATATGAAAACAAACACAGCTATCACTGATGATACTTTTATTTTTGATGCTAAGAAATATCCTGGGGTGGAAGTGGTGGATTTGAGATAAGAGAGCAGCTTTAACGGTTTAAATTGCTGCGCTGGTTTAAAGGTTAAAAAAGTTTGTGATGTTTTAGTGTTAGTTGTAAAAAAGCTGTAAATCAACCCAATCCCCAATCCCTAATTTCTATTCTCTAAAAAAACTAAATACCCCACCTATACGTTTTCACTGGCAATCCCACTAAATCAATCACTCTATCAACCACCGTCGCAGCAACATCTTCAATGGTTTTGGGAACGCTGTAAAAAGAAGGTGTAGCCGGACAAATAATACCTCCCGCCAATGTAATCGTCTCCATGTTTTTAATGTGAATCAGATTATAAGGCGTTTCTCTAGCCACACAAATCAGTTTTCTTCTTTCTTTCAACACTACATCAGCAGCTCTTGTAATCAAGTCGTTTGAAATACCTCCGGCGATTCTTCCCAATGTGCCCATGCTGCAAGGAATAATAATCATAGTGTTGTATTGCCCCGATCCCGAAGCAAAAGGTGCATTGAAATCTTCTTGAGTATAATATTTTACAGGTAGGTTTTTGTAACTATCATCGCCCAATTCCGTTTGCCACACTTCTTTTGCATTGGTGGTCATCAGCAAAGAAAGCTCATCAATCACACCTTCCATTTGAAGTAATTTATTCAATAATACTTTAGCGTAAATGGCTCCACTGGCTCCTGTTACTGCGACGACGATTTTTTGCATTTTTAGTTCGAGTTGATGATTATTGCTTATAAAACAAAATTAAAGGCGAAAAGTTGATTAATTTTAGATTGTTTGGTGTTGACTGATTCCAAATGAATAAAACACAAATCCCAATTACCAATTCCAAATAACTAATTCCTTAGCTCCATGCTCCAACGCAAACTCTCCCTTTTCCAATCCACAGTGCTCAACATGATCGACATGGTGGGTATTGGTCCCTTTGTTACATTGCCAATTGTGATGGGCTATATTGGAGGCATGTATATGTATGCATGGATTGCCGGCGCTTTATTGTCTTTGGTGGACGCAATGATTTGGAGTGAACTAGGTGCGGCTTATCCATTGGCAGGAGGGAGTTTTAATTTTTTGAGTGAAGCTTATGGTAAGAAAAAAGGTGGTAACCTGATGAGTTTTCTTTACGTTTGGCAAACGGTCATTCAGGCGCCGTTGGTAGCGGCTTCGGCGGCTATCGGATTTGCGACTTACTTCATGTATTTATTTCCTGATTTGCAGGTTTGGCAGCAAAAAGCTGTTTCAGGTGCAGTAATCATTTTCATTACTATTTTGTTGTACAGAAAAATTGAAAGCATAGGAAAAATTGGAGTGCTTCTTTGGGTAGGCGTTTTGGCCACTTTAGGTTGGATTATTTTTGGAGGGATTGCTAATGGAAATATTTTAGCACCATTGAAAGAACTGCCTTCAAGTTTTAGTTTTAATACGTTGGTTTCATTTGCATTCGGACAAGCCTGTGTAAAAACGATTTACAGTTATTTAGGTTATTACAATGTTTGTCATCTTGGTGGTGAAATCATCAACCCTGGAAAGACCATTCCAAAAAGTATGTTCATTTCAGTTATAGGAATTGCCGTTTTGTATTTGTTGATGAACATGAGTATCGGTTCTGTCATTTCATGGCAGGAAATTAAATCATGGCAGGATAGTGGTGTCAATAATTTTGTGATCAGTATATATATGGAAAGGCTTTATGGTAAAACCGCCGCTATAGTAGCAACAGTGATGATTTTATGGGTGGCACTAGCCTCTTTATTTGCCGTATTACTCGGCTATTCCAGAGTGCCATATGCAGCTGCAGTGAATGGCGCCTTCTTTAAAGTATTTGCCAAATTACATCCTACTAAAAACTTCCCCTATGTGTCACTGTTAGTCTTGTGTGGAATTGCATTTGTATTTAGTTTATTATTCAGAATGGGAGAAATCATCAGCGGCATTTTAGCCATGAGAATCATGGTGCAGTTTATAGGTCAGGCTGTTGGTGTGATGATTTTGCGCAAAAAAAGAGGTACAGCTGAATTGCCTTACAAAATGCCTTTGTACCCATTGCCGGTTATCATGGCAATTCTCATGTGGTTGTTTATTTTCTATGCAACAGGATTGGCTGTGATTACGATGTTTTTGGTTGTTGCGGGGAGTGGGGTGGTGGTGTATGCTCTGAGGAAGGTTAAATAGGTTTAAATCGCGTTGCTGGTATAAGGGTTTAAATTGCTACGCTGGTTTAAAGGTTTAACGGTTTAAGAGTTTGTAACTGTTTTAGGGAGACTCGAAAGTTTTTTCACTGGTTAGTTTTTTTCAAATTATTAGAAACATATAAAAGGGAATGCCCACGGTTAAAACCATGGGCATTCCTTTTTTATAAAATTAAATTCTTGATTTTTAAGAAACCATTAAACCGTTAAACCATTAAACCTCGCAAACCCTTACATAGCTTCCGCCATATTCGGAATATCTGCAGCCTTATACAACCCCGCATCCAACTTTTTCTTAGTTTCTTCAAATGCTTTTAATGTCACATCGATATCTTCAAAGCTATGAGAAGCTGTTGGTATCAATCTGTAAATAATGTCTCCTTTTGGAATTACAGGATATACAACGATACTGCAGAAAATATGATAATTTTCTCTTAGGTCCATTACCATTTGTGTAGCTTCAGGAACATCACCTTTCATGTAAATAGGCGTTACTGGAGAATTGGTGTTGCCGATATCAAATCCTCTTTCTTTCAAACCTGATTGCAAACGTGCTACATTATCCCATAACTTCTTTCTCAACTCAGGCATGTTGATGGTCATTTCCATGCGCTTTAGCATACCTTCTACAATCATTAATGGCAAGCTCTTTGCAAAAATTTGAGAACGGGTATTGTAACGCAAATATTTAATCACCGCTTTTGGTCCGCTGATAAATGCGCCAATACTTCCCATACTTTTTACAAACGTGCTGAAGTATAAATCGATTCCTGCCTGGCAACCTTGTGCTTCATCAGCACCGGCACCTGTTGGTCCCATGTAGCCGTAGCCGTGAGCATCATCAATCAATATTCTGAATTCGTATTTCTGTTTTAGGGCAACAATTTCTTTTAAAATACCTTGCTCGCCGTCCATGCCGAAAACCCCTTCTGTAATCACTAAAATACCACCACCATTTTTGGCAGCCAATTCTTTAGCTCTTTGCAATTGCTTTTCACAATCTTCAATATCATTGTGTTTGAAGGCATAACGGTGTCCCATATGCAGACGAACACCATCTACAATACAAGCATGAGACTCCGCATCGTATACAATCACATCTCTGCGATTTACTAAAGCATCAATACAACTCATAATGCCCTGATATCCGAAATTGAGCAACATGGTATCTTCTCTACTAACAAACTGACTAATCACTCTTTCCAATTCTTCATGTTTGGTGGTATTGCCGCTCATCATTCTCGCGCCCATTGGATTTCCCATTCCATAAGCAGCAGCAGCTTCAGTATCTACTTTTCTTACTTCAGGATGATTTACCAATCCTAAATAATTATTCAAGCTCCATACAATCATATCTTTCCCTCTGAATTTCATTTTCGGCCCTAATTCTCCTTCTAATTTTGGAAATGCAAAGTAGCCATGAGCTCTGTCCATATGCTGACCAATCGGTCCGCCATCTTTTACCAGTTTTTCAAAAACATCCATCGACAATTAATTTTTGGTGGTTAGTTATTGTTTAAGTGCTGCAAAAATAAGGCATTGCTACTAAAATCCGTAACATTGGCATAACATTGATAATGCTCTTGCTGTCAAAATAATTGCCGTTATCTTTGTTCGAAATTCTTTAAAATGGTAAATAAATGCAGATTTAGTATCGTCTTTCTTTTATTGACGTTATCCATTTCAGTTTCAGCTCAACAACAAAAAAATATAGCCAAATCAACGTCAACCCAATCACAACCCAAGTTAGTTGTAGGACTAGTTGTAGATCAGATGCGTTGGGATTACCTCTACAAATTCAAAAAATTATATGGTAAGGGTGGATTTAATAGAATTTTGAATCAGGGTTTCAGTTGTGATAATACCATGATTACCCATCTTCCAACATACACTGCTGTTGGACATACCGGAATTTACACGGGTTCTGTGCCTGCTATTCATGGAATTGTTGGTAATAATTGGATTGACAGGGCTTCCGGTAAAAATGTCTATTGCACTGATGACTCAACAGTAACCGGTGTTGGTAGTAATAACGAAGCAGGTAAGATGAGTCCGAAAAATATGATGACCACAACTATAGCGGATCAACTCAGATTGAGTGATAATTTCAAATCAAAAGTAATTGGCATTTCATTGAAAGACAGAGGTGCAATATTACCTGCTGGACATTCTGCTAATGCAGCTTATTGGTACGATGACAAAGAAGGGAAATGGATTACCAGCACTTATTACATGGAGTCGCTTCCTTCTTGGGTAAATGATTTTAACGATAAAAAAATGCCCGATTCTCTAATGGAAAAAGGATGGAATGTAATAATGCCAATGAAAGATTATGATTTGAGTGCAGAAGACAAAGAGAGTTACGAAGGAAAGATTCCCGGCGTCAATCAGAATACATTCCCGTATACAACCAATAATTTAGGTGATAAAAAATACAAGGCCTTCAAATACACTCCTTTTGGAAATACATACACTTTGAAATTTGCTGAAACTGCTATTGAGAATGAAAAAATGGGAAAAGGGTCGGCACCAGATTTTCTGGCTGTAAGTTTATCTTCAACAGATTACATCGGTCATGTTTTTGCTCCCAATTCGGTGGAAATAGAAGATACTTATCTTAGACTGGATCTTGATCTAACTGAGTTTTTAAATTATCTGGACAAAACAATTGGCGACGGCAATTATTTAATTTTCCTCACCGCAGATCATGGTGTGGCGCATAACCCAGATTTTATGAAAGAGCATAAATTGCCCGGCGGAAATTTCGAAGACAAAGACTTAATGAAGGAGTTGAATGATACTTTGAAATCTTTGAATAGGAGTGTTCCTCAAGTAATGGCGATAGATAACTCACAAATATATTTTAATGATAACGATGAACTCATCAAATCTAATGGCAAAGGAATTTTCAATGATATCATCGTTAGTTTACTGGAAAAGAAATCTTTTATTAGTAATGCTTTTGATATTGAAAAAGTGTCTACGTCAACATTACCAACAGTCATGGTTGAAATGGTTAAAAACAGTTATTATCCAAAACGCAGTGGTGACGTGATGTTCATTCCTATTCCAGGTTATTTGGATGGTAGTAAAATAGGGACCACTCATGGATTATGGAATCCTTATGATGCTCATATTCCATTGGTTTGGTATGGAAAAAATATTAAATCAGGTCGCTCTCATCGGGAAGTGCATATGACCGATATCGCTGCTACATTAGCCGCATTGCTAGACATTCAAATGCCTAATGGATGTGTGGGGAAGGTGATTGAGGAAGTGGTGAGGTGACAATTTGGTAATAGGGGCATGATTTGATTTTGGTCAAATTATCAAATCATCAAATCACCAAATTGATGATTGATTGTCTTTATGCTTTTGGATTGTCAGTCCATTCGGTTAATGTTGCCCAATTTTCAAAATCATTTTTAAGCTCTTCCAATTTTAGTTTGGCACCACGAAGTGCCCCTGCACCAAGCAACAAACGCAATGGCGGATTTTCTGCTTCCACTACTTGAATCATGGCTTGAGCCGCACGATCCGGATCGCCGGGTTGATTGCCACTGGAAAGTCTAATGTCTCCCATATTTTTTCTAGCAGTTGCATTATAGTCTTCAATGTGAATTTTTGTATCATTGGCTGATCTGCCGGCCCAGTCTGTTCTAAATCCACTTGGCGCAATAATGGTTACTTTTATACCTAAAGGACTCACTTCTTTATACAAGGCTTCGCTCAATCCATCGACTGCATATTTGGTAGCATTATAATATCCTACACCAGGGTAGGAACGTAATCCACCAATAGATGCAATGTTTAAAATATGTCCGCTTCCCTGTTTGCGCATTTGAGGAAGTACGGCTTTTATCATATCGCCCAAACCAAATACATTAATATCAAACATATTTCTGATGGCTGCATCTTCGCTTTCTTCCACAGCACCAAAATAGCCAATACCCGCATTGTTTACCAATACATCTATTTTATGGAAACGTTGAATTGTTTGTTCAACAGACGCCTTAATTTGTTCAGGATTGGTAACGTCTAATGTTAGGGGAAGTGCAGTTTCAGGAAACTGTTGAATGATATCTTGAATGTCGTTTATATTTCTAGAACCCACTGCTACAACATCTCCTTTTGTCAAAACTGCGATTGCCAATGATCTTCCAAATCCTGTAGAACAACCGGTAATGAGCCATATTTTTTTCATAGTTTTTTTTCAGCAAAAGTATACACAATTCAACTATGTATTTGGTTTCTATTGATTATTTTTACTTTTTTAGGTTAAAAAATCATTCATGCGATACTTTATTTTGATTTCCCTTCTAATTACTAATATTAACGTATGGGCTCAAAAAGACAGTTCCAAGTCAATTGAGTTTACAGGTTATGTAGATGTGTATTATGCGTATGATTTTACCAAGCCACAAAATCATGAAATGGCTTCTTTTTTATACAATTATAAAAGAAGCAATGAAGTAAACATAAATTTAGCTTTATTAAAAGCATCTTTTTCCGACTCGAAAGTTAGAGCAAATATGGCATTGATGGTGGGCAATTATGCTCAATATAATTTGGCTTCAGAACCAACCTGGGCTCAGT
>CALPIT020000018.1 GCA_943323705.2 Streptomyces griseus | reverse complement strand
TACTAAAGGGAAGAAGAAGGTTTAATGCGCTGTGTTGGTTTAATACGCTACGCTGTGGTTTAATGGTTTAATACGCTATGCTGGTTTAATGGTTTAATGTGATTCGCTAGTTTAAGTAGTAAATGTCCAAACCTTTTGAACAAATTGAACCTATAAACCTTTTGAACAATTCAGAAGCAAACGCAACGTCCCTTACAGGAGACATTGCTGAGAAGGGAAAACTAATTGTACCTTTTGAACAACAAACCCTTAAACCATTCAACCCTACAACCCTTAACCCTTTTTGACCGCCGCAATCCCTGGTAATTCTTTTCCCTCAAAATATTCGAGCATGGCGCCGCCGCCTGTTGATACATAACTTACTTTATCGGCGAGGTGGAACATGTTCACGGCAGCAACGCTATCGCCACCTCCAACTAGACTAAAGGCACCTTTACTAGTTGCTTCGGCAACAGCCAAGGCAATTGATTTGGTGCCATTCTGGAATTTCTCCATTTCAAAAACGCCCATAGGGCCATTCCATAAAATGGTTTTGCTTTTGAGAATTACTTCTCTGAAATCGGCAACGGCTTTTTGTCCGATGTCCAATCCCATCCAACCTGAAGGAATGCCATAGCTTTCGCAATTGGTGGTTTGAGCATCAGCAGCAAATTTATCAGCAATAGTACTATCCATTGGCAAATGAATATTTACACCCAATGATTTTGCTTTAGCCAAGATTTCCAAAGCCAAAGGCATACGATCATCTTCACACAATGAGTTTCCGATGATTTTTCCTTGTGCTTTCCAGAATGTATAAGCCATACCGCCACCGATAATGATATCACTAGCACGGTTCAATAAATTTTCAATGATTAAAATCTTATCCGAAACTTTCGCACCACCGATGATGGCTGTGAAAGGCTTTTCTGCCGAATGCAAAACCTTCTCTGCACTAATGACTTCCGCTTCCATTAGCAAGCCGAACATTTTTTTATCAGCAGCAAAATAATCTGCTATAACCGCCGTAGAGGCATGCGCACGATGAGCAGTTCCGAAAGCATCATTCACATATACATCTCCGAGCTTGCTTAATTTTTCAGCAAATGTGGTGTCGCCTTTTTCTTCTTCTTTGTAAAAACGCAAATTTTCTAGCAACAAAACTTCGCCATTTTGCAATGCGGCGGCTTTATCAATCGCCTCTTGTCCGACACAATCATTAGCGAAATCAACCTTAACATCACCAAGCAAAGTTTTTAAATGAGTCATCAAATGCTTCAATGAATATTTATTCGTTGGGCCATCTTTTGGTCTTCCCAAATGGCTCATTAAAATCACACTGCCGCCATCAGCCAAAATCTTTTTTATTGTTGGCATCGTTGCGGTCATACGAGTATCATCGGTGATTTCTAAATTCTCATTTAAGGGGACGTTGAAGTCGACTCTGATAAGTGCTTTTGCGTTGGAAAAGTTATATTCAGAAAAATTTGGCATGGTCTGTTCGTTTAAGGGTTTAAAAGTTTAATGGTTCAATGGTTCAACCAGCGAAGCGATTTAAACCATTAAACCAGCGCAGCGGATTAAACCGCAAAACCTATGTTTATGAAATCAATCCCGCAAAATGCTTCACTGTTCTTACCAGCTGTGATACATAACTCATTTCATTATCGTACCAGCTTACAGTTTTCACCATTTGCTTATCTCCTACAGACATTACTTTTGTTTGAGTTGCATCGAACAAAGAACCAAAATGAATACCGATAACATCACTGCTTACGATTTCATCTTCAGTGTAACCGAAGCTTTCGTTGCTAGCAGCTTTCATTGCAGCATTGATGGCTTCTACCGTTGCAGGCTTAGACAAATAAGAATATAATTCTGTAACAGAACCTGTGATTACCGGAATACGTTGTGCGCCACCGTCTAATTTTCCTTTCAATTCAGGCAATACCAAACCGATTGCTTTTGCAGCTCCTGTACTATTAGGAACGATGTTAGCAGCAGCAGCTCTAGCACGACGCAAATCATTTTTTGGATGAGGTGCATCTAAAGTATTTTGATCGTTCGTGTATGCGTGAATGGTACTCATGATTCCCATTTCAATTCCAAAAGTATCATTTAAAGTTTTAGCCATTGGCGCCAAGCAGTTGGTTGTACAACTGGCACAGCTGATGATGGTTTCGCTACCATCCAAAATAGCATGGTTTACATTAAATACAACTGTTTTCAAATCACCAGTTGCAGGAGCAGAAATTACTACTCTTTTTGCACCAGCAGTAATATGAGCGGCGGCTTTATCTTTATCAGTAAAGAAACCTGTGCTTTCAATCACTACATCTACTCCATGAGCGCCCCATGGAATTTGAGCAGGATCTTTTTGAGCGTATATTTTTACTTCGTGACCATTTACGATAATAGCATTTTCAGTATGTGTTACGTTTTCGTTGAATCTGCCTTGTGCACTGTCATATTTTAATAAATGAGCCAATGTTGCCGGGCTGGTCAAATCGTTGATCGCAACGACATCAATTCCCTGCATGTTATAAATCTGACGAAAAACCAGACGCCCGATGCGTCCGAAACCGTTAATGGCAACTTTAATTGTACTCATAATAGATAGGTATTTATGTTTAAAATCTTTTGAGGTGCGAATTTACGATTTGTGAAAGTAATTAATCCTAATATTTTGAGGATAAATACTGATAAAACTCGTTTTTTTTCTCATTTAAGATTTAAAATAGGCTGATAACTTTGCTTTATCATCTCCTTGAAAAATAATGTTGGTCAAAAAAACACTTTTAGTATATACTATTAATATATACTTTTGTTCTAAAAAATGAAAACATTGTCACTTAAGTTAGATGACCACATTTTTGAAGAAACAGAAGAAATAACAGCTAAAATGAAACTAGCCAGAAACAGATATATAAACGAGGCTTTGAAAATTTTCAATCTCTACAATAGAAAAAAAATATTGAAAGAACAATTGGCGAAAGAATCAAAAGCAGTGAGTAAAGAATCCATGAAAATCCTAGAAGAATTTGAACAATTCATAAATGAAGATTAATCAATACGACATCTGGCTGGCTAATTTGAATCCTTCAAAAGGAGTAGAACCCGGTAAAACCAGACCGGTTGTTGTTATCCAAGGCAATTTATTGAATGAGATACATCCATCTTCAATAGTTTGCCCGATTACCTCGAAAGTAAATAAGGAAGCAACGATTTTAAGGGTTTTATTATATCAGCTCGATAAAGAAAGCGACATACTTGTTGATCAAATCAGAGCCATAGACAACAAAAGGCTTCTTAAAAAACTAGGTCGGCTTGATAAGGAACAAATACAGCAGCTAAAAAAAAGCCTAAATATCATCCTTGATTTACAATAATTCGAACTTTTTTAAAAAAGTTTGGATTAAAAGCATATCCCTCTTATCTTTGCAATCCTTTAAACAAACGCCGCGTTGGTCAAGAGGTTAAGACGCCTCCCTTTCACGGAGGAATCACGGGTTCGAGTCCCGTACGTGGTACAAGGCCCCGATTTTATCGGGGCTTTTTTTATGCGTAAAAACCTTGCCAATAAAGGGTTTCAGCGAATTTCACTTTCCTTTTGTTTCCTTTGATTATACCTTGTTTTCTCAATTTTTGTACCTCTGTTGTACCTCAGCTGTACCTAGATTTAAGTAAATTAATTTGGTTAAATCTGAATTTGAAAAAATCAATAATGATAAATTACAAGTTCAAGCTTTTGATTTTAATAATCCCAAAAGCATACAACGGCAAATTAACCAACCAATCCTCTTTTCTGTAATCCGATAATGAAGTGCGAATGCTTATTCCAGGATTGAATTTTTGATGATAAGTTTTCAAACTTTTGGCTTTTAAATTTTCAGCAGCCTTTACTTCAATTGGAATTATTTTGTTTTGATATTGAATTAGAAAGTCAATTTCTGCAGTTGCTTTTTCGGCAGACCAATAATAAACTGGAAGTTGGTCGATTGATTTTAATTGCTGTAAAACATATTGTTCAGTGATGGCACCTTTAAATTCCTCAAATAATGATTGATCTGCAATCAGCGTTTGAATATCAAGGTTTCCCATTGCCGCCAACAAACCTACATCCAACAAATACAATTTGAAATCGGAAAGCACCTCATAGGCAATCAAGGGCAATCCGGGTTTGTTGCATCGACTTACATTATGGACAATACCCGCATCTGTGAGCCATTCAATCGCCAGTTCAAATTCACGTGCCCTTGCTCCTTTTTTTAAATTTCCATAAATAAATTTTCTGTTTTCTTTTGCCAGTTGTGATGGCAGCGATTGCCAAACGAGTCTTATTCTTGGAACAATTTCATGAGGTGCATGTTTTGAAAAATCCTGTTCGTAGGCAGACAAAATATTCAATTGCTTTTCCCTTACTTTTTTAAAATCCTTTTGATTGATGAAAGTCAACACTGCTTCTGGCATACCTCCCACATAATAATATTGCTTTAATAAATCAATATATTTTGTTTTGAACCCGGTTATTAAATCCCAATTTTTATTGTGCAGCAACTCTAATAATTGTGGCTCATTTACTGCCATTAAAAATTCCGAGAAATTCAAGGGATGTAAATCTAAAAAATCAACCTTACCAACAGGAAACGATCTGTTTTTATGTAAGGCAACTCCCAACAACGAACCCGCTGCTACTATGTGATATTGATTTGCATTTTCCTGAAAATATTTTAAAGAAGTAATAGCGGCTTCACACTCTTGAATTTCATCCAAAACAATTAAGGTTTCTCCCGGAATAATATCTGTTCCCGATTCAATCTTCAGAGCCATAATGAGTTTGTCGGTTTCAAAGCCACTTTCAAAAATACCATGCAATGAGAGTGCTGTTTCAAAATTCACATAGGCAATATGCTTGTAGTGAGATTTTCCAAATTCTTTCATCAACCAGGTTTTACCTACCTGCCTAGCGCCACGGATAATGAGCGGCTTTCTATCATCTTTATTCTTCCAATTAATTAGATTTTGGAGCAATTCTCTTTGCATATCATTAGTTTTATGTGTGCTAAATTACATTTTTTCGTTTGAATAAATGTATAATTAAACACAAAAGACGAAGGAAAATGAGAAATAAAACAAACATATTGTAATAAATTGTAATTCTTTTAAATTCCTCTGAAACCCAGTTTGAATTTACGTTTTACGCATTTTTGTATTTTACATTTCTTGTACCCTAATTGTACCTTGAAAAATCGTAAAAGTGGCTATAACGCAGTACTGCATTGAATCTTAATAATTATTTAACATTCCCGAACGTTGTACAAAAAGTCAGAACGAGAATGAAAGCGAGAGCGATCATGGAGTTCTGACTTTTTTCTTCATTCTCATTCTGTTTCTCGTACTAATTAAATCAAATTATTTATATCGGACTAGAATTTCATAAAATCCATCATCATTGGGTTTAGATCATTGTTCTCCTAAGATTACAAAAAGTCAGAACGAGAATGAAAGCGAGAGCGATCATGGAGTTCTGACTTTTTTCTTCATTCTCATTCTGTTTCTCGCACTAATTAAATCAAATTATTTATATCGGACTAGAATTTCAAAAAATCCATCATCATTGGGTTTGATCAATGTTCCCCTAAGAGTAGAAAGCAAACATCCCGCTAGTGCGGGATGTTTGCTTTAATTATAGATTGTACTTAGAAATGATTAACTATTAAAATTAATTCTTCTCGAACGTTAAATAATCTATCCCTCCATTTCCCCCACTTATATCTATCAGTTCAATTTTAGTAGATGATTGTGTTACAAAATCCCAATCATCATTTAAATCCTGAAAATCGTTGGTTAGATTAAAGTTGATCACAAAATCAAGGTCGTTTTGAGTATCATCACTTGTGCTGTTGTCTGTTATAACCCAAGTTCCGTTATAATCATTCAACCCATTATTGGCATTGATTATTCCTGAACCGTTAAAAATAAAACTGTAACCAGAAAAGTGATTGGTTTCATCTACTCCAGAATCGATGAATTTGGTAATTCGCCAGCTACCGGATTTTATGTTTGTTTGAATTTGAGCTTGAATAATGCTGTTTGTGTCATCATTATTCTTACAAGAAACAAAGAATAGCATCCAGATTAATGATGTGAGAATTGCGATAATGTTATTTTTATTCATAAAATAAAGTTTTGACTAGTACTGAAAATGAATACTATAATAGTATAAATGTAGTTAATTGTAACTGTCTTTGAGGGTGATTCTAATTAGCTCATTAATTGTTTTAAAATGCCAAAATCGTATTCAACATCACACCGTCGTTGTACTGAAACACATTTTTATTATCAACCTCTCTGCCAAGTTGAACAATCTGACTTAAATATCCTCCTTCAATTTTAATTAGATCATTAAATTTATAACCGAATAAAATTCCAATTCTATTCTGATCGAAGATATTCTCCCCTACATTTTTCCCAAACCCAATAAAAATTTCATCATACATCGCTAGGTAAGGCGCATGAGTTAATGTCACTTTTTTTTGCAATGGCAATTGCATTCTGAACATATAGCGTATGCGGTTTACAAAACTAAAATCATCTTCTTTGGTTAATGCAGCTGATGAATATTTTCCAACAAATCTTTGTTCCAACATAACTCGATTGGTAATATCTATATGATTGATTTTGTCGGTGACGCTTATCATTTCAAAGGCTCTATTGTCAGAATATTTCTTTCCCATAGAATTCAATGGGTATTCACCATAAGGAAAAGTTTCTGCATTGGCATACCCAACTCTGAATAGGATTTTTTTATTCGGTTGGTAATTGATACCTGTTCTGAATAAATTTTGCTGTGGAGTTTTAATCCCATCCACTCTCCTACATTGAAACTCAGCATGCCAGCTCCATTTGTCATTGAATTTAGTGGTAGTGAATATGCCAACCCAAGCAATGGTGTTATTGTCTTTAATTCGATTTTGAGCAGACAGAAAATAATTTGCTAAAATCAAAACCAATAAAATAAAAAGTTTACGAATCATAAAAAGTTACTTTTCCAGTTTCAACATCATAAATGCCTTCTACAATTTTAATGGCATCAGCGTTTTTTAATTCGGCAATAATAAAACTTTCTTTTTAAATTTTCGCAATGGACTGGTGAATATTGATTTCAGTAACATTATGTACAAATGTCGCATTTGAAACTGTTCTTTCTGTTTGATTAAGATTTTCGACTTCTATAGCCGGATTTATTTTGCCTAGTAATTTGGTTAGGTTTTCAAATTCTACATGATTGCAGGCTCTAATAATCGCAACATATTATGTATGACCTAACACAAGAACAATTATAGTACCGACCACTTTTGTGGCTAATTCCATACTTCCCAAAAAATCATCATTCAAAACATTTCCAGCGATTCTGATACTATATATATCCCAAAATCCTTGATCAAAAAAAACTTCTGTTGAGGTAGAAAAATCCATGCAACTTCATATTGTTGCAAATGGGAATTGCCCTTCTTTTGTTTCGTTTACCTGTTGCAGTAAGTTTCTATTGGCTTTCAAATTTTTAACGAATCGTTCGTTACCTTCTTTTTAAATTGAATAGGCTGATTCAGGTGAAAGTTGACTTTGTGAGTTCTTGGATTGTGTGTGCATGTTTTTTATTTTTATTGTTATAAAATGTAAAATGAATCAGAATGTAATGGCTGAGGAATTTCTTTCTCATGAAGCAATTGCTTAATATTAATCTCGATGTTACGTGCAATAGAAGTTACAGAAGTACTGGTAGGATTTTCATTAAAAGGATCTTGTAAAAAAATGGCAGATTTCTCAAGCAGGAAAAATACTAATGAAACAACAATCAATAATGGCATTTCAAAATAAATACTTACATTTTTAAGTGCAACAGAAAGTATGATCACAAACAAATAAATAGAACAGGTGAGGTAAAACCTATATGTTGTTGGAAAAACGGTCTCTTTAATTCTTTCAGCTTTACCCATTGAATCACACAACCTTGTAAGTGTATTATCAAGCTGTATCTGAGAAAATACATCTATTTTATTTTTTGTTTTCAATTCAGTGATATCACACGCATTTAAATGTAAAATGGCCAATGATTTGTTGTTATGTTTTTTTATCTCCATCAAATCTTCATCAGTGAAATAGCTTTCTGAAAGACTTAGTGCGTCTTTACCTATCAAAGATTGTCCCAAAGTATAACACCAACCTATTTGGCGAAATGCGATTTTTTTAATCAAGTCTTGTTGATCAACTCCAATAAAACTTTGCAATTGAATTACAAAGCTTCTGCTATCATTAACAATTGCGCCCCAAACTTTTCTCGCCTCCCACCAACGGTCGTAAGACTGACTCATTTTAAATGAGAGTAATATTGAAATGGCAGTACCCAAAAATGCAGGAACGGTAAGAGGCATTTCAGGCAGTACAGAGGCAAAAACTGTAGTCAGATAATGTACAACCAGACCAACCAAAATAACATACAACATTTCCTTTTTTATATTTTTGATAATATAAGAGAGGGGCAGTCTTTTTTCAAGTAACATGATAAATTAATTTTGATTACAAATATAATAATCCATATCCTATCATTACTGTACGGTAAAAGCACAGCAAAATATTTCAACCAGTAAATTCAGAATCTGCGAATTCAAAAATGCCTAAAACGTTTCGCAGGGTGTCCACCTGAGAATATATTCATCTGTTGAAAGAAAAAAAGGTAGAAAATATTAATACCTACTCGTATCTAACTCAGGGAAATTATTATAAGCAATTGGGTTGGGTTTCCCAATTCTACATGATTGCAGGCTCCAACAATCGGAACACATTTTGTATGACCAATACAAAAATGACTTTAGTGCCAACAACTTTTGTGGCGACTTCCATACTTCCCAAAATATCATCATTCAAAACATTTCCAGCGATTCTAATACTAAATATTTCCCCCAATCATTGATCAAAAAAAAGTTCTGCTGAGGCACGAAAATCCACGCAACTTAATATTATTGCAAATGGAAACTGACCTGCTTGTGAATCGTCTACCAGTTGCAGTAAGTTTCTATTTGCTTTTAGTTTTTTAAGAATTAATCGATACCTTCTTTTGAAATTGAATAGGCCATTTTAGGCGAAAGTTGACTTTATGTGTGTTTAGATTATGTGTGGATGATTTTTATAAATTTCGCAATTGTCCTCTTGAATAAAATAACTCCAAAACGGATTTGTTAAGTTTAAAGTTATAATCATTTAACTTAATTTGCGCATTTATGTATGTATTTTCCCGACTATTAATCATAAACAAAGAACTTTCGCCTGAATCAAACAGTCTTTTTTCGGCAGACCACAATGATTCATAATTTTTAATATTTAGTTTAAATATTTCAAGCTGAATTTTGGAGTAAGTTCGTTCGTTATCGGCCATTCTAATTCTATTTTCTAAATCATTTCTCTTATAATCGAGCTCCAATTGTGATTGCTGAATTTTTAGTTTGGCAGATTGTAATTCACCTCTTTCTTTTCTCAGAAATAATGGAAAATTCAATGACACCCCCCATTTATAATTATTAAGATAATTGCCATTATTTTGACCTGCATCAATTAAAGGATTATAGTTTAAATTAATCAACGGCTTTAATTTTTCCATTTTTAATCTCTTATCAACATTTAGCATTTCTAGTTTGAAATTTCCAGCTCTGATGTTGGGGTGGAGGTTTACAATTGATTTAATACTATTTAGTTCAAGTTTTGTATCGTCGGTAATTGAAACAGGCTTCATATCAGGTATAATAGTGCTATCGAGTACTGCAGGCATATTGTTATTCATCCATAAAAAACCCGACAATTGCACAGTTTTATTTTTAAATTCTAGTTCAGCTTGTTGCCATCCAGCCAACCTATCTAAAACCTGAATTCCCGCCTCAACTGTATCAATAGCAGGCCTATCGCCAAATTGAAAACTTTTCTTTACCGCTTCAAATCGTTGATTTCCTAAAATGAAAGCGTTTTTGTAAACGCTCAGATTGTCGAAACTCAGCTGCCATTCTAGAAATGATTTTCCGGCTTTATAAAAAAGCTCGTTTAATTGAAAATCCAATTCTGCTTGAGAGGCTTTGATATTGATTTGAGATTGTTTTAAAATTGTACGTCTTTCATCGGTCATAACTCCTTGAACCAAAGGCACTGATACCTGAGCATAGTAAAGGCCCTGAGTAGGTGTATTGTTTTCAGGATTTAAAAATACACCTTCGTTTCTTTCAAATCCTGATTTAAAATCGACTCCATATTTTGTAGGAATACTGAGACCTCCGTTGCCTAAATCGTAATAATTTTTTTCATTGAAATATTTATCGTTGAATTGATAGTACAATTTCGGATCAAAATTTCCTTTTGCTGCGAGGTTCATCGATTTTGCATTTTCAACAATCAATTTAGCTTGTTTGGATAATGGATGATTGGTATAAACAATTTCAAAAAACTGCTTGAGCGATAATACTTGATTGTTTTCCGGTTCGCTTTGTGCACATAAATGCAATGAAATCATTGTGAAAATCAATGTATATAAAATCCGTCTGGTCATCGTCAATATAATTTAGTAATTATTTTTTCAGTACTGTTGCTATAGAAATCACTTCTCTTTTTTTGTTACTGTTTCCTTTTTATAATAATCTGGAGGGAAGCCATTTATTTGTCTCCATAGTTCGTACCAAATTGGAACATCATTAAGTAAAGTAAATGTGCTGGAACCGGCGCCTAATTTAATTTGTTCTGGCCATGGATGATCGCTGGTATCCCTTGAAACCAGCACCCTATATTTTCCATTTTCACTTATAAAATTATCAATCGCAACAATTTTTCCTCCAAAGGTTCCATAAGTTAGGGTTGGCCAACCTGAAAAAACTATTGAAGGCCATCCATCAAATTGAAGTCTTACTAGCTGCCCTTTTTTAAGCAAAGGAATGTCCATCGGATACACATACATTTCTACAGCCAGTTCAAAATCTTTGGGCATGATGCTGACGATATCAACGCCTTCTTTTATAATTTCACCGATGCCGGATTTAAGGGCTTTTGTAATAAATCCATCCTGAGGTGCTGTAATAAAATACAATCCAGAGCGTATCGAATAATTGGCAAAATCATTTTGTAATTTGGTTACTGCTGCTTCAGCGTCGTACATGCCTGAAAAAGTAGAATTCTTATCCGATTCCAATTTTGAAATTTTTTCTGAAAACTCTGCATTTACATTTTGTAATTCTATACCAGCATTCAGCACTTCATTTCTACTAGTGAGAATTTTATTGAGTTGCGACATTGATTTCACTTGTGTTTCCTGAAACTTACCTCTTCGTGCTTCCAAGTCCGTTAGTGATTTCAAACCATCTTTGTACAATTCCTCCATTCTTTTCAATTGCTCTTCAGCAATTTTTTCATTCAGTCTTATTGACGAATATTCAATACTATCATTTTTATATTTCAATTGAGACTGCAACAATTTATTTTCAGCTTGTTCATACTTTTGACTCCTAGAATTCAATAATGCATTTATCTGAGCGTCAATTGCATTTAGTTTGTCCATGTAAGATTGAACGGAGAAATTTTTAGCTTTCAACTGCTGTTCTGTATTCAGTACTAAATCGGGATTGAGGTATTCGGATTTCACTTCACTGATTTGAATGATGGTATCACCTTTTTTTACAGCTTGACCTTCCTGCACATACCATTTTTCGATTCGTCCCGGAATGACGCTATGTATTGTTTGTGGACGCTGTTCTGGCCTCAAAGCAGTTACATCACCATGAGACCTGATGTTTTGTGTCCAGGGTAAAAACAAAAGAACAAGAAATAATATCCCTGTAGTTTTTAAAAAATTAATAAAAGTCCTTTTTGTAACTCTTTTTTTAAGTATTTCAATAGATTTGAAATTATTTTCAATCTGATTCATCATTTAATAATTTTATATTAACCAGTGATTTTATTGGTGGGACGTATCAATTTTCCCATCAATCATATTAAGACAAACATCTGCTTTCTTAACAATGTTTTGATCATTAGAAATGATAATTAATGTCCATTTCTTATTGTCATCAAACAGGAAGTCAATAATTTTCTTTCTCTCATTGACTTCAATTGCATCAAAATTTGATTCAATCACTATCAACAGCGGATTATTGACAACAGCTCTGGCCAACAATAATTTTTGTATCACGCTTCTAGGCAATTTTCTACCAAGTGGTTCCACTTTAGTAAATAAACCTTTGGGAATAGAATTTAAATAGTCTTTGAGTAAAAGATTTTGAAGGGTATTTTCAATTTGTTCGATTGAAATATTATTTCTTCCCAATGTGATATTCTCCATCAATGTGCCTTCAAATAAAGTTTCTTCTTTCAATCCACTGCCAATAAGTTCGTTCAAATCCTCATGGTGATAACTTTCAAATGGATGTTCATTAATGCATATTATACCAGTTGAGGGTTTATATAGACCACTTATCAAATGTAAAAGTGTAGATTTTCCTGAGCCATTTTCACCCATTACAACATGCTTTTTGCCCGCCTTGAATTGAAAATTGATTTCTTTAAGAATCTTTTTTGAAGTGTTAGGATAGGCAAATGAAATATTTTTAAGTTCTACTTCCATTGGTTTAATCTGGTCGATAACCAAAGCTGGCTTTTTCGAGTCTGACTCATCGATATTGAATTCATCAAATTCACCCAATTTTTCAAGAGAGGTAAAAAGATCATAAACACTTTCAAGATTCAAAATTATTTTCTCGGTGGATTCGATAACAAGCAGGATAATAATTTCTGCAGCAACAAATTGACCAATATTCATTTGTTGGTTGATCACAAGCATACCGCCAACAATCAATAATCCTAATGCCACAAAAATTTTAAAAATCAGCAGCAGTATGTATTGAACTTTCAAAACAGAGAAATGTTTTTCTCTGGATTCAATGTAATGCAAAACCCTTTCATCAGTTTTTTGTTCAGGCAATGAAGTATAACCTGCAACCTTAAACGAATCTTTTGCTCTCGCCAATTCTTCCAGCCAAGAAAGCACTTTGTATTTAAACTTCGACTCTTTAATACTTGAATCCAAGGCCAGCTTAGAAGTCAGCTTAATGATGATAAATACAATTATCACAAGTAGCACACTAAATATGATAAAAAAAGAATGATAGAAACACAATAAGATTAAACCAAAAACAATTTGTAAAATGGCCGTAGAAAACTGTACAATAATTTTAGACAGGTTTTTTTGAATAGACAGGATTTCAAAAAATCTATTCATAAGCTCAGGTGGATAATAATCCTGCAATTCCTCAAGTCTGATTTTAGGTATCCTGAATGTGAAGTTGAAAGCAGTTCTGGCAAAAATATGCTGTTGAATATTTTCCATGATTCTCATTTGCATTAACTGTATATAGCCATTTAAAAAAACGCCTAATGCAATCAATATACTCAGTACGATCCAAGATGTAGAAACGGCTCCACCCTGAATGAGATTAATGATGGTTTGTATACCCAAAGGCAACGACAAAACGATCACACCTTTAAACAATGCATAAATATAAACCTGATAAATTTCTTTTCTATCGGGCTTCAAAAGCAACCAGAATCTTTTTCCATGACTATTCATGACCGTTCGTTTTTAAAGTTAAATTCAAAATTAATCAGGGGATAAAAATCCAATCACCCCATTTTAGTTTTGGGCACAAAAATAATGAGACTTTTTCAAATAATAGTATTACTATCATACATAATTGTATTAATTATTTTATAATTGTTTTACTATTATATTTGTAAAATACAATTTCACAATAATAATGAACAAATATGAATTTCAAGATATCCTTTAACGTAAATGAAGCTGTATTTTTAAGAGATCCAGAAAGCAGCGAATTGGGAAGGTTGATTATTAAAAATAGTATTGACTTAATCAATAATCTTGGATTTGAAGCTTTCACTTTTAAAAAACTGGCCATTGAAATGGGAACTACAGAAGCCAGTGTTTACAGATATTTTGAAAACAAACATCGATTATTGTTATATATCATCAGTTGGCACTGGAAATACATGGATTTTCTGCTTGACTTTCAATTACAAAACATCACCGACAACAAACAGAAGCTAAAGACTATCATTAAATTACTTACTCAAGAAGTACCTATCAAAACTATAGGACCGGATTACAATATTAAATACTTAAACCAAATAGTAATTTCTGAGAGTAGTAAAGTATACCTGGTGAAAGAAGTGACTGAAATCAATAAAAGTGAAGTATTCAAACCTTATAAAGAGTTATGTGCGAAAATAGCCGACGTTATTTCAGCTTATAATAAAAAGTATCCTTACCCAAAATCATTAAGCAGCACAATTATAGAAGCCTCTCATCAACAGCAATTCTTCAGCGAGTTTCTTCCTCGACTTACAGACGGTACCACAAAAAATAAAAATGAATACGCTTTTATGTTTATAGACAATCTTGTGTTTGGGGTGTTGGGGTAAAAAGTCAGAGCGTAAATGATAGCGAGAGCGGTCGTGACCGCTCTGACATTTTACTTCATTTTCATTCTGTTTCTCGTACTAATTACAACAAATTATTGCCGACGAAGGTCGCTGACCAAGTCATTGGAAGTTTTTTGGTTAAAAAAAAGGTTCAAGATGTTCAATGAGTTCAAAAGGTTCTGTTTGAGAGTATATTTTTTGAATTTTTCATTTTAAATTTTGAATTTCAAAAATGTAAAGTATATTTGTCTAAATGTAAACTTTACTTGTTATGCCAAAAGTGACTGATTATTTTAATAAACCCCTTAATTTACTCCCGAATTATTTTAAAAAAATAGGATTGGGATTCATTTTAGCCTCTGTTGTTTTTGTTGTTTCTGTAAAAATTTCAGGCATACACCTCAGTGTCGAAAAAAAAGAAATGATGAAAACTATTTCGAGAGATGTTGTCCTGCTTGGAATGATGTTTATTGCATTTTCCAAAGAGAAGGATGAAGATGAATTGACAATGCTTATAAGAATGAAGGCTTTAGCCTCGGCATTTGTTTATATTGTAATTTTCAAAATTGTCAGCGATGTTTTTGGCATTATAGACCAAGAACTCATTGAAAATATGAATGGGTATTTTTTTCAAATGATGATCTGGTATTTTTTTGTTTACTACTCTGCAAAATTGTTACGCTAACATTGAGAAACAGAATCAAAATAGAAAGAGCCATCATGAACATCACGCAGCAGGAGCTGGCGGAGAAAGTAGGTGTGTCGCGTCAAACCATTAATTCCATTGAATCAAACCGATATATTCCTTCCACAACATTGGCGATTAAACTTTCAAACTTGTTTAATAAAACGGTGAATGAGATTTTTGAATTGGAGGAGGATGATTAGAAGCCCCCTAAATCCCCCAAAGGGGGACTTTGATTGTGTTTTGTTGATTGGCGTTATGTTTGGGGTTTGGTGTTTGGCAGCCCCCTCTATCCCCCAAATGGGAAAGTTGAAGCCGTTGAACATTTTGAACTTATTAAACTTATTAAACCTTTTGAACAAATGCCATTAATCACGCAACGTCCCTTGCAGGAGACATTGCTGAGAAGAGTTCTAGTTTCTGGATTCTTGATACTAGATTCTTGATGCTGGATTAATAACCTGAATTCAAAATCTAGTATCAAATATCTAGCATCTTGTATCAATGATGTTCAGCTTCTCCACTTCCTTATTCCAAATTCCCAATCCCCAACTACTACTAACACTACCCCAACCCAATCTCCTCATGCAATTCCGGTATCTCAACATCTAGGAAACCTTTGCGAATCAGCCTTTTCTGAAAATCTAACTGTACCGGATACTCGCCGTGAACTAAAAATAGTTTTGTTACTTCTTTCGGTATCTGACAAGCCAGAAATTGACACAAATCTTCATAATCACCATGTGCACTCATGCTTCTCATTTCTGCAATTTCGGCATTTACTTCATGTGGCTGTCCGAAAATAGTTATCTCTTTAGGCTTATGTTTTAATCTTCCGCCTAATGAATTGGGTTCACAATAACCAGTGAGTAAAATTGTATTTCTGCTGTTTTCGATGTTGTTGCTGATATGATGTTTCACTCTTCCGGCTTCTGCCATTCCACTTGCAGAAATAATCACACAAGGATTTTTGTAATAGTTGAGCATTTTAGACTCATCAACCGTTTTTACAAATTTCAATCCCTTAAATGCAAATGGATCACTGTCATTCAACAACACTTTTTGAATTCTAGAATTGAAATATTGAGGATAGCTTTTTACAATTTGTGTGGCTTTGGTACTCAATGGACTATCTACAAAATATTCCAATTCAGGTAATCTGTTTTCCAGTTCCAATTGATTTAGTGTGTATAATAATTCTTGTGTTCTACCTACACTAAATGCAGGAATAATCAGTTTGCCTTTTTTCTTTAAGCAAGTATCTTCAATCCATTTCAACAAGGTTTCTGTAGACGAATGAAATTCATCATGTAAACTATTTCCGTATGTAGACTCCAGTAAAATATAATCTGCCTGTGGAAATACTTCCGGTGATTTTAGAATGATATCTCTGTATCTACCCACATCACCGCTAAAAGTAAGGGTTGTAGTTTTTTTATTTTCCGTGATTTTTAAATGTACAGCCGCAGAGCCAATAATATGTCCTGCGTCGGTATAACAAAATTCAATATCCTCATCTATGCGAATCCATTGGTTGTAATCAACCGTTACAAATTGATCAGCAGCCATCAACGCATCATCAACAGTGTATAAAGGTTTCAAATAAGGCAAACTCAATAATGCACGTCTTTTGTTTTCATATTTTACATCCATTTCCTGAATGTTAGCTGAGTCTTCCATCAATACCTTCGCTAAATCTTTAGTAGCCGGTGTGGCATATACTTTTCCTTTGTAACCATCTTTTATCAACTTTGGTAACAGACCACAATGATCAATATGTGCATGTGATAAAATCATGTAATTGACTTTCGATGGATTGAAACCAAATGAGGCATTTAATTCAGCCGTCTCACGGCCCATGCCTTGGAACAAGCCACAATCAAGCAATAGTTTTTTTCCATTGGATAAAGTGATGAGATGCTTGGAACCGGTTACTGTGCGGGCGGCGCCGTGGAATGATATTTTCATGAGGAGTAATTTAAAATTGAAAAGTAAAAAGTAAAAACCCAAAAACCTACCAAAACCCAACAACTTTTCAAGCTCCAAAAAAGTCCCCCTTTGGGGGATTGAGGGGGCTCTTAAACCTTAACTGCCAACCACGCCATCATTCCCATACCATGCTCAATCGCAGCTTCGTCAATATTGAATGTAGGTGTATGAACATTACTCGTGATTCCTT
>CALPIT020000017.1 GCA_943323705.2 Streptomyces griseus | reverse complement strand
CCTAAAGAAGTTTTTCAACAAGCTGCGGAAGCGGTAATTGAATATAATAATTCCGGTTTGTCGATATTGGAAATGGGTCATCGTACTCCTGAATTCACGGCAATTATGGAAGAAGCCAGAGCGTTGGTAAAAGAATTGATGAATTTAGATGATGAACATAAAGTACTTTTTCTTCACGGTGGTGCATCTACACAGTTTATGCAAGTGCCGATGAATTTGCTTGATCCTAAAGATTCGGCAGCTTATGCAGATACCGGTGTTTGGAGCAGTAAAGCCATCAAAGAAGCCAAACTTTTCGGTAAAGTGGATGTGGTTTGTTCTTCTAAAGAACAGGGTTTTACTTTTATTCCCAATGATTTTGCGGTTCCCAATGATGCGAAATATTTTCATATTACGACCAACAACACCATTTATGGTACGCAGTGGCAGTCGATTCCCAAAACAAGTAATGTAATGGTGGCGGATATGAGTAGTGATATTTTCAGTCGCCGACTTAATTTCAATGATTTTGGATTGATATACGCCGGAGCACAAAAAAATATGGGTCCTGCTGGAGTGAATATGGTTGTGGTCAATGAAAATATTCTCGGTAAAGTGAAACATCCGATACCAACAATCATGGACTACAGAAACCACATTGCTGAAGGAAGCATGCTCAACACACCACCAGTTTTCGCCGTTTATGTATGCATGCTCACGCTAAGGTGGCTCAAAAAAATAGGCGGTGTTGATGCCATTGAAAAAATAAACAACGAAAAAGCAGCGATGCTTTATCAGGAAATAGACAACAACGAAGCGTTTACCACTTCTGTCAATAAACAAGATAGAAGCAAAATGAACGTATGTTTTGCCGCAAAAGATCCGGCTCATGAAAAAATGTTTCTGGATTATGCCCAATCGCAGGGAATTATTGGCATAAAAGGTCACCGACTTTCAGGTGCATTTCGCGCTTCTTTATATAACGCATTGCCAATCAGCAGTGTAGAGGTACTTGTGGACGTAATGCGCAACTTTACAAAATCAATTCTCTGATTTTTATTCACGATTGAAACTTACTAACCGAGAAAGACTATTTTTGTCACTCAGAAAACACAATATTGATTCATTGATTATGGTAACTATTTCTCCGTTTAAAGCCTTACGACCAGAAGCACAACTTGCTAAACAAGTCGCTTCTCGCCCTTATGATGTACTCAGCAGTAAAGAAGCAAAAATTGAAGCCCAAGGCAATCACTCTTCTTTTTTACACATCACCAAAAGTGAAATTGATTTACCCGAAAGCACTGATATACATTCTCAAAAAGTGTATGATACTGCAAAAGAAAATCTAACTGCTTTTATCAGTCGCAATATTTTGTTCAAAGAAAATAAGCCTTGCTATTATATCTATCGTTTGATCATGGATGGCAAAACACAAACTGGATTGGTTTGCGGAAGTTCAGTTGATGATTATGAAAATGATTTGATTAAAAAGCACGAGTTCACCAGACCAGAGAAAGAACTCGATAGAATCAATCACATAAAAACTACAGGAGCTCAAACTGGAAACGTATTTCTTGCCTATAGAAATGTAGATGAAATTGATGCGGTAATTGGCAAGTGGACCAAAGATAAAAATCCTCAATACGATTTTATTGCAGAGGACAATATCCAACATAGCATTTGGATTGTGAACGACGACAACACGATTAGTAAAATAACTGAGTTGTTTAAAACAAAAGTTCCTTGTACTTATATCGCGGATGGTCACCATCGTGCAGCTTCTGCCGCGAAAGTAAGGGCCTCATTAGGAGCAAAAGCCAGTGAAAAAGCTAATTTCTTTCTTACTACTTTGTTTCCTTCAAATCAGCTTCATATCATGGACTATAATCGTGTAGTTAAAGATTTGGGCACGCATTCTAAAGAAGAATTCCTCAAGCAACTGGAAAATCAGTTCACGTTGGAAAAAGTTGGTGATGCCTATCGTCCGGAAGCTTTGCATCATTTCGGATTATACATAGACAAACAATGGTATAAGCTGGTTTCAAAACCTGATACTTTTACCGAAGATCCTATTGGCATTTTAGATGTTACTATACTTCAGAATAATATTTTAGATCCATTGTTGGGTATCAAAGACCAGCGCACAGATAAAAGAATTGATTTTGTTGGTGGCATCAGAGGTTTGGGTGAATTGGAAAGACGAGTTGACAGCGGCGATATGGCGTTGGCTGTAAGTCTTTACCCGGTTAGCATTCAGCAATTATTTGATATTGCCGACAGCGGAAATGTAATGCCACCAAAGAGTACCTGGTTTGAACCTAAATTAAGAGATGGCTTGCTGACTCATTTGATTTAAAACATAAGATTGCATTTATTCACAAAGACTGACATAAAGATGTCAAGATTTCTTTCAATTATTTTATTAGTGCTTTGCGTTCAGGTAAATCCGAAGGCACAGGATGCTGCTTATTTTCATAATCTTGGAAAAAATTATTTGATAGACGGTGATTATGCCAGTGCTGAATCGATGTTATACAACGCGTATCAACTTGATACTGCCAACATCACTTATGTAAAAGATCTTTCTCTTTGTTATTATTTCGAAAAAGAATTTACCAAGGCCTTACAAATCATCAAGCCGGTTACTGATAGTGGTAAAGCCGATGACCAATGTTTTCAAATTGCTGGAAACATTTACAAAGGACTGCGTCAGTACACCGCTTGCGAGGAGTTGTATAAAAAAGGATTGTTACAATATCCTAATAATGGCGCCATCAATAATGAAATGGGTGAGTTGTTATCTATGCAAAACCGCAATGATTGTATTGATTACTGGGAGAAAGGAATAGAAAAAGATCCTGCTTATTCCAGAAATTATTATAACGCCTCAAAATATTATGCCCTTCAACAAGATTATCTCTGGAGTTTGATGTATGGAGAGACTTATATAAACATAGATCCTTATGGCAACAAAACGGCGGAGGTAAAAGACATTGTGTTGAGTAGCTATAAGAAAGTTTATATGAGTTTACTTACTGATGGCACAGTGAAAGACAAAAACAAATTCCTTCAAAAGGTCTTGTCTAATTTAAGCAAGCAAAATGCTACAGCTTCACAGGGTATTTCTGTAAGCAGATTAACCATGATCAGAACCGGATTTATTCTGGATTGGTATAACGACAAAACAGAAAAATATCCTTTTCATTTATTTGAATTTCATCAGCAGTTGCTTCGTGAGGGATTGTTTGAAGCTTACAATCAATGGCTGTTTGGGTCTTCAGAAAACTTATCCGCGTTTCAAAGTTGGACTCAACTCCACAACCAAGAATATACGGCTTTGACGAGATTTTTAAAATCTAATCCTTATAAAGTTCCGGAAGGGCAGTATTATAGGTAAGGTGGGTACCACGAAATATTTTTTTGCCACAAAGACGCGAAGGCACAAAGTACCACGAAGTTTTTTTGATGTTCTTTATTTCCCCTTCGGGGAAAATTGGTTAACCACGAATTCACGAATTTTTTCACCGCGGAGAAGAAGAGAAAGCAGAGGTTTCGCAGAGATAGTCTATACTGCTCATTGCTCCCCTCTCCTTTAGGAGAGGGGTTGGGGGTGAGGTTTGACCTTTCATGAGAAACTGATTATTTCATTTCCGAAATCCCACTTCCTTATTCCTTATTTTTACTTTCTTATTATTTATTTCCACGAAAGGGTTTCACGCAAAGCTCACAAGGGGGCAAAAAAAAAGCCGTCTCGGATTTTTGAGACAGCCCTTTTAGTTTTGTTTATCTGGTTAATTCATAGTAATGATATCTTGAAAAGAAATATTGCTATTTAAAATTCTTTGCTAAGGTATATTTAATGTTCTAGCAAATATCAAGGGTTTAAACTAAAATAATGTAGTAATACTACTACAGGACGAAATGAAAATTGTTTGTTGTTTTTGTTGAGGAGGCTTATCTCGTATCCAGCATCCAGTATCCAGTCTATCTAGCATACAACGCAACGTCCCTTCCAGGAGACATTGCTGAGAAGTAAATGTTTGTTGTTTTTGTTGAGGAGGCTTATCTCGTATCCAGCATACAGTATCCAACCTATCTAGCATACAACGCAACGTCCCTTCCAGGAGACATTGCTGAGAAGTAAATTATTCTAGATTCTGGATTCTTGATACCAGATAGGAGTCTCATCCAGTATCTAGTATCCAGAATCCAACTTATCCAGCCTATCCAGCATTACATCAACTTATTTTCAATACAATACAACGTGATGTCGGTATTGTTTTTCAGGTTCATCTTCACTAAAATTCTGGAGCGGTAGGTACTAACGGTGTTGATCGAAAGAATCATCGATTCGGCAATTTCAGAAAGTGATTTACCGGAGCCTAGTAATTGTAAAACTGTAAATTCTCTGTCGGACAGCATTTGATGAAGCGGTTTATCATCGTCCTTATCAACCATAGACGCCAGTTTTTCGGCCACATTTGCAGTGATGTATTTTTTTCCAGTAAGCACTCTTTTTACAGCAGTTACCAATTCGTCGGGGGCCAAATCTTTACTCAAATACCCTGAGCCACCGGCTTTTAAAACCCTTATTGCATAATGATCTTCGGAATGTATACTCATAATCAACACAGGCAATTTCGGATTGATTTGTTTGATTTGCGGAATCGCTTCCAACCCACTTCTGCCGGGCATAGACAAATCACTGATGATAACATCCCATTCTGACTCCATGATTTTGCTGATCATAGCTTCTGCATTCGCTACTTCATCAATTTCTGCATCAGGAAATCCTTCGCTCAAAATCTGCTGAATGCCTTTTCTGACAATGGCATGGTCGTCTGCAATTAATATTCTAATCATGGTTTGTAAAATTAATCATCTAAGGGCAATTTTACCAAT
This sequence comes from Streptomyces griseus, assembly GCA_943323705.2. Classification (GTDB taxonomy): domain Bacteria; phylum Bacteroidota; class Bacteroidia; order Chitinophagales; family Chitinophagaceae; genus Ferruginibacter. Next base: position 13,175 of record CALPIT020000017.1, on the reverse strand, counting down.
ACCATTACGCCTTCATTTTCTTTACTACTGATTTGATAACTGCCACCCAACATGATTGTTCTTTCTTTCATTCCCAATATGCCTAGAGATTTCTTTTTATTGATTTCCTTTTCATTGAAGCCGATGCCATTATCGGTTATTGTCATCACCAATACATCATCTTCAATGGTTAACAATGTATTTACTGCTGTGGCTTTTGAATGTCTTAATACATTGGTCAAACTTTCCTGAAAGATTCTGAAAATAGCCGTAGATTTTTCAGCATTGATTTTTACATTTCCAAGGTTGGTTTCAATGTCTGATTTGATGTGAAATCTTTTTTGAAATTCATCACTTTGCCATTCCATAGCAGATACCAATCCCAAATCATCTAGCATGCTGGGCCTAAGTTGGGTGGCTATTCTTCTTACATTCTTCACGGTTTCATCTATGAGAAACAAAGCATCTTTTAGCTTATTACTTACTTCTATGTTCTCAGGTTTTATTTTTTTATTCAACCAAGATATTTCCATTTTTAAACCGGTAAGCTGCTGACCCAACTCATCATGAATTTCTCTGGCTATTCTAGTACGCTCTTCTTCTCTGATGTTTTGAAGATGGGTGGCCAGATCACGAAGTTCTTTTTGCGTTTTTACCTTTTCAGAAATATCAATACCTACGCCCATCATGCAATCTTCTCCATTGTACTTGATGAAAATACCTGTAAAGTAAAAAGGAATTTTTTGGTTGTCTTTCACCAATAAATCACCTTCCACATAATCAATGCCTGATCTAAACACATTGGCTATTTTTTCTGTGAATAATGCTTTTTGTTCTTCAGGAACAAAATTTACAGGATTGGCTGTTGACATCATTTGTTGATCAGTCACGCCTGTTATATCAAGTAAGTTTTTATTCCATCTGATATATTTGCCCTCTTTATTGAACATGTAAAAAACACCAGGCAAACTATTGATGAGCACATCAGACATTTCCTTTTCATGAATGATTTGTTCCTGTATGTTTTTTTGTTTTGTAATATCTTGTATAGCACCTAAAATCCTATATGGTTTATCTTCATCATTGTATAGTATCGTTTGTCTATTGAATAAAACAATCCATTTATTTTCGGAATTTAAAAATCGAAATTCCGAAAACATTGTTTCCTTTTTGTCGGCAAAAATATCAGGCAAAATTTCCATCCCTTTTTTTGAATCATCAGGATGCATGCGCTCCAAAAAGTATTCAAAATTGGTTTTATTTTCAGGCTTATTTTTTAATAACTCCTTATACTTGGCATTCCCCCAGATTTCATTTGTTTTCAGGTCCCAATCCCAAATAGCATCATTGGTTCCTTTTAAGATCAGTTCGAACCTGTTATTGAGTTCCTCTAATTTTTTATTGGTGGCAATCATTGTTTCTTCTTCTATTTTACGAGAAGTGATTTCTCTGTAAAATACAGAAACACCATTTTCATCAGGATAAATCCAGTTTTCAAACCATTGACCTGTTAATGCGTATTTCAGTTCATTATGAATTTCTTTTCTTTCCTTTAGGACCATGAGTAAAGCTTCATAAAATTCAGGGCTTGATTTTTGTGGTGTGTAAGACAATATATTTTTTCCTGTCATTTCCGATACACTAGAGTTATGCAAAGCAGCGGCTTTTTCATTTACAAAAACATAATTCAATTCATTATCAAAGGAAACAAAAGCGTCGGTTGTTCTTTGAAAAACGGTTTTAAGTTCCGCAACTTTTTTCTCGATTTCTGATTCCTGATTTTCCGTTAATTGCTGTAATTTATTTTCTGCAGTTTTTTTATCAGTGATATCTCTGATAATAGAAACGGTTCCATTGTTGTTGTTGCTTTCATCAAAAACAAGTGATGTTGACACGTTGGCATAAATGGTTCGATTATCTTTTGACTTGTATATGATATCTCCGTTCCACCTGGTTTTTTTATCAATTATATTTCTTAACTCGTCTATAGAATAATTTTCTGATTTGGATTGTAAGACTTCTTTTAATCTTTTGCCAATTACTTCCTGTTCTGTATAGCCAAATAATTTCTCAGCATTTTTATTCCAGGAGGTGATGAGATAATCAGTATCGGTTGTGATTACGGGATCAATCAAATTACTGATAAGTGCGGAATTGAATTTGAGTAAGTTTTCATTTTTAGTTTGTTCTTTAAATCCTTTATTGAAAACAATGTACGTAACAACAGAAGCGAATGTTAAGAGTAAAAAAAGCAGTAGGTAATTTTCAAATCTCTTATTGATTAAATGTTCATTTTTTTTGCTGTAATTATTAATGGTATTCAGTTGGTAATCGATCAAATACTTCAAATGCTCATTGATGTTGTTCATCAGCAAGAGTCCTTCTTTTTGAGAGATAAGATTTGCAGTTGAGTCTTCACCATATAATGTTCTTACAGCAATATTTTTTTCAGAAAAAATAATTTTGTTTTTTATGAGCTGTATTAATTCAGTTGTTTTTTTATCAATTGTATTCGTTGCAAATGTTGATTTTAAAAAAGCAGTATCTTCTTTAATTTTTTGTACCCCTTCATTATAAGGATTTAAAAATTCTTTATTACCCGATATGACAAAACCTCGTTGACCGCTTTCTATTGCTTTTACATGAATCGAAAGGTTTTGCAAGGCTGTCAATTGAGACATGGCTATGTTTAAATTCACGATATCTTTATCTGCTTTTCTTAAATTGATATAAGAGCCCGCCAGTAAAACGATTAAGCATATAACAGAAAAGAAATAAACTATAAAAACATTCTTTCTGGTTTTGTTTAGATCCATTGAAGCTGTTTGATTTGAATAATTGGTCAACCCGGCTACTAATGTAATATTTTGCAGTAAATATTTCTAATTGAATTTTGATTTCAGTTGTATCCATAAAAAAACCCCGGAAATTCGGGGTTTAGTATTTTGGCTTCGATTATTATTTTTTTGTGTACATAGGATTTGGAAGCCTGGTTTTTTTCTTAGGATTTGGATTGGGTTGTTGGTTGGTTTCAGAGATATTGGATATTTGTTTTTCTTGAATCAAAGATATAGCGCAGCAAATCCCTTGTCAAGCATTAATTCTTGCCATTTGGAAAAATCGGTTGAATTACTTGGTATGGGTAAGTGGAGATACGTAGCGGAAGGAGAAAAGAGGAATTGGGATTGAGGAATGAGGATTTGGGAATTAGGGATTGGGAATGGGATAGAACCTTTACCCTTTATTTATTCCTCAGTTTCTTATTATTTATTTTTAGTGGTCTTAACGGGCTTGAGTTCGAACTTTTGGGAGGATGTGGAGAGCTTGGTAAATCTTTAGCCAAAGCACCCCAAATAATCCAGCAATTTAATCGCGGGTATTTATCATCTATTTCTAAAAATATGTTATGTTTGAGTTGAACAGTCGAAATGTATTTTGTAGATAAGAGAATTAGCAGTAATTAAAAAATATCTCATACGAAAAAGTGAAAGAATATTTATTGCTTCAATATAAAATGATAAACCGCAAGTTTCAAGATGTGGGCTTTAATCCGCAACTTGCATATATCCTGCTGACGGTTTTGTTTGCAGGTCTTTCGATTTTCCTTTTTCAAAAAACAGAATTTGCAATATATATATACTTGCTTCTCGCTTTGACTCTATTAGGAAAACTTTCTGAAACTCGAAGAACAGAATTTTTAAAAATCTGTTTTGGCGACATACAACTAAAGAAAATTAGAATTATAGAAAATCTTATTTACTCAATTCCATTTTTTGCTTTTCTTCTTTACAAACACCTCATAGGTTACGCAGGTTTGCTCTGGATATTAACAACGATTTTAGCGCTTGTAAATTTTCGAACGACTCTAAATTTTACAATTTGGACACCGTTTTCTAAAAGACCATTTGAATTTATGATAGGTTTTAGAAATTCATTTTATATTTTATTTGCAGCATACGCATTGACAATTATTGCTGTATTAGTAAACAATTTTAATCTTGGTGTATTCTCTATGCTCCTTGTTTTTATAACAATATTGAGTTATTACTCAAAACCAGAAAACGAATATTTCGTTTGGGCACATAACCAAAAACCAAAAGTATTTTTATTAAGCAAAATAAAAACAGCATTGCTTTTTTCTTCTTCGATTGTATTACCGATTGTATTAATTCTCGCCATTTTTATTCCTCAAAATATCGGTATAACCTTATTTTTCTTTTTAGTTGGTTTGGCGTTTCTGATTAGCGTAATCGTTAGTAAATACTCTGCGTATCCTGACGAAATGAACATTACACAAGGTATTCTTTTAGCTCTTTGTATTTGGTTCCCGCCTATACTTGTTGTTCTAATACCTTATCTTTTCAAAAAATCCGAAAACCGTCTTAGTAATTTGTTGAAATGATTGCAGTTAGAAATTTATCAAAGAAATATGGAGCAAATGAAGTTCTGAAAAACATCAATATACAATTTGATAAAGGAAAAGTATATGGTATTGTAGGCGAAAATGGTGCAGGAAAGACAACTTTATTTAGGTGCATCTCAGACTTGGAAGAATATGAAGGCGAAATTATTTCAAACCCGAATCCAGTTAAAAATCATCTTGGATTGTTGCTAACAGATCCTTTTTTCTTTCAGAAAATTACTGGCAAAGAATATATTCAGTTCCTTTGCAATGCAAGGAACGTAAAAATCCCAAATATTGAAGAAAAGAATATTTTTGAGTTACCACTAAATCAATATGCTTCTACTTATTCAACAGGTATGAAAAAGAAATTAGCACTAACAGCAATTTTATTGCAAGGCAACGAATTTTTTATACTTGACGAACCATTTAACGGAGTGGACATACAAAGCAATATCATCATAACAGAAATAATTCATAAACTAAAAGCACTTAACAAGATCGTTGTTATTTCATCACATATATTCTCCACTTTAAGTGACACTTGTGATGAGATTCATTTATTAAGGACTGGGCAATTTATCAAATCCGTTCAAAAGACAGATTTCCATATTTTGGAAGCTGAAATGAAACAAATTACAATAGGTAATAAAATTGAAAAATTGGGACTGACATAAAAAAAGGCATCTAACTGTCTTGGATTTCATGTGTTTTATAAGTTTGTTTTAATATGGTCACATAGAATAACTATTAAAACGTTTGTAACTAATAAAATTAGACTCGTAACGTTATTTCAGTGAAATAAAAATGGTCAACCTACACAGATTGACCAAAATTCTCGCTGGGTGGCCTCGTCAGGAATCGAACCTGAATTTGGAGCTTCGGAAACTCTTGTACTATCCATTGTACTACAAGGCCAGGGATAACGTTTCAGGTTTAATGGTTTAATAGTTTAATGTTGATTATATTATAGTTTTAATTGATCGACATTTTTTATAGAAATAAAATTTCTTTTTTTCGAAACCTTAAACCCTTAAACCATTGAACCTTTAAACCGATATTACTTCCCAAAATTCTGAATATTCGTACCAAAAATCTTTACCGCAATCGCAAGCAATATTACACCAAAGAATTTTCTTAGTACAATCAATCCACTAGGTCCTAATACGTTTCCAATCCATTTCAAAGAATGTAAAACAATATAAATCACAACTAGATTGATGAGAATCGCAATGAAAATATTTATGTCCTGGTAATTGGCTTTTAACGACATGATGGTAGTTAATGTTCCCGAACCAGCAATCAATGGAAATGCAATCGGCACTACACTCCCGCTATGTGGATTGCTATCGGGTTTAAAAAATTCAATTCCCAATATCATTTCTAATCCAATTACAAAAATGACAATAGAACCGGCTACCGCGAATGATTTCACATCCAAGCCAAGTAGATTCAAAAATTCCTTTCCAATCAGCAAAAACAAAACCATCAATGCGCCTGAAGCCAATGTAGCTTGAGTACTTTTGATATGACCTCCCATTTTTTCGCGAAGCGAAATCAAAACCGGAATTGATCCCAACATATCGATGACTGCAAACAATGTAAAACTGATGGTGATAATTTCTTTTCCAATGATATTGCCGAATTCAAACATAAAAAAAGCATTTACGCAAAGATAAATGCTTTCGATAAATGCTATTTAAGAATAAATCAGTAGTTAAAACGAAGTCCAATGGCAATGTTTCTTCCCATGGCATTGAAACCATACACTTCTGTATACGTTTGATTGAATACATTTCTGACGTCAACAAATGCCTTTATTTTATTCTTGGCCAATGCATATTGTCCATAAAGATTGAACAGTGCATAGTTTTTCAATGACACTTCAATAGCATTGAAATTAGGATCATATGTAATGTCATTGTTTTTACCAACAAATAAAACGCCTGCATTTACATAAAGTCTTTTATTAAACTGATGAGAAAGATACATGCTCATGGTCGTTCTTGGTCTTCGGATTAAATTAAAATAACTAGTGTCTTTATCAATATTTTTGGTCGTAACTTTTCCATCCACATAATCGTAATTCATTTTCAAAACAGTAGATTTTCCTAATTTAAATGAAGCTTCGAGCTCCACGCCTTGATCATTTTGTTTATCTTGATTGATATAAAACGATTCAAACGTTACTGGATTGAAAAAGAAGGTAATTACATTGTCAACTCTTCTGTTGTATACCGTTACTCTTCCATTAAATTTTTGATTTTTTGAAATATACTGAATACCACTTTCCATTGTCAATGCTATTTCTGGTTTCAATGATTTATTTCCATATTCAGAATAGAGCTGATACAAGGTTGGCGTTTTATATCCTGAAGAAATATTGGCAAAAAACTTCCATTGGTTTTTATACACATAAGAAGGATTGACGTTGAACACGAAATTGTTGCCATAAGCAGAATGGCGATTCCATCTTCCGCCGAGTTCTGCATTAAACCCTGATTTGAAATTAGCTACCGCTACCGCATAAACGCCAGTTTGGTTTTGCTTCAAACTGTCTTTTCCCAATTCACTTTCATAAGGACCAAAATTGCCAATTGAGCGATATGATTCACTACCGTTTGAGCTTCTGTAATCAATACCGCCAGTAAGTTTAAATATTTTTCCTAATGGAAAAACCACAAATGCATCTGCAAAATGTTCATTGCCATTGTAAATGCCTTTACTATAAATGTCATACCCATTTCTACTTTTCACAGAATCATCAGTATAGATACGTTGAATATTGTTGTAATTGTAATTCAAAAACAGTTTTCCTTTATTGATTTTAAATTCGCTGCGAACTCCAGATTGTGTATTCTTGCTATCTGCTTTTAAATCGAGTTCATCTACAAATGCACCCTGGTCATAATTTTGTGTAAACGAAGCAAATCTGAAATAAGGCTGAATGAAAACTTTACTATTGGGCTTGTATCCTAAAGAAGCATAAAGATTATTCTTCGTGTATGCGTCATTGTCAGTTTGATGAATAGTAGTAATGGTATCGACAGCTTCATTAATACCGGATGTATTCAAAAAGGAATAATTCAGGTTATAGCTGAACTTATTTTTCGTGCCGCTGATGCCGGCATTTGCATGAATGCTGTTGTAACTTCCATATTGAACATTACCTGAAGTTGAGAAGGCTTTTTGATCAGGTTTTCTGGTTATAATATTGATAACGCCTGCAATGGCATCAGAGCCATATAAAGTGGATTGGCTTCCTTTAAGGATTTCAATTCTTTCGATGTTGTCAATAGACAGCCATCTGATATCAAAGTTGCTACCGATTCCGGAAGGGTCGTAAACAGGAACGCCGTCAATTACAATCAGTGTATGATCTACTTTAGCGCCCCTCAAATAAATACTTTTGTCTTTCCCGGCATTGCTATTGGCGCCGTTTACGAATACGCCAGCTTGTTCGGTAAGGATTTGAGCGAGGTCTTTGCTGCCACTTTTTTCAAGATCAGCTCTTGTAATAACGGTAACAACTTTACCAGTTAATGCGGACTTGTTAGCAAACTTGTTGGCAGTTACAATTACCTCATTTAACGTGCTGGTACTGTCTTGTGCTTTTGAATTGATACTGATGAATAATGCAGCAGCAATAAAAAATTTCTTTTTCATTTTTAAAAGATTTTTTATTGCTTCCGAGAAATAAGTTGCCGTTATTTTTTAAGCAACAGTAAGAAACATAAAATGTGATTACACTTTACATCTCAAGCCTTTCTCCCGAAAGCTAATGGATGAATAAAATTGTTTTGGCAGGTCTTCTGACTTACGCTATGTTCACTGCCTTCCCATCTATTGCGACAGTGGCTTGAAGAATGAACAATTTAAAGCGTTTACAGCTACGGGGATAGTGCCGGATTTACACCGGTCTTCCCTTTTAATTCCGATTGCTCGGAAACCATAACGAGGGCGAAGGTAGAGAAATAAAATGTAAAATATTGAATGTAAAATATCCAATGTAAAATTGGTATTTCGGAGGTTAAATGGTCTGTTTCTCATGAATCGGAAAGTATTTGAATTTAGAAAGTTTTCATTTGAGTAGTTTTTCAATTTAGCCCACCGTTTCAACGGTGGGTGAAGAAGAAATGATATTATAAACACAGAATATGAAATAAAAAATAATAAATAAGGAAGTACATTTCGGAGGCTAAATGGTCAGTTTCTATTGAATTAAAAAACCTCACCCCCAACCCCTCTCCCGAGTGAGGAGCAATAAGCAGTATCGACTATCTCTGCGCAACCATAGGCTCTACATTCTCCGCGGAAAAAAATTCGTGAATTCGTGGTTATAAAAAAAGACCGCTCAATAAGCGGCCTCATTTAAAAATATCGTTTGATAGATTATTTATCTTTTTTGCACTCTCCTACGATTTTGTGGAAACTGTCATGTGCTTCAGTGATCATTTGCATTAATTTTTCATCAGAAGCCTTAGCATCTACCTGAGCCCAAATATCATGACACTGAATCATCAATTTGTTCAAAGTTGCTTTGGTTTCTTCTACTTTGAAATTTGCAGGTATTTCAGAAGCGTACCATACTTTAGAAGCTCTGTACAATTCCGCTACTTTTTCTTTCAAAGGAGCGAAGTTGCCTTCTTCAGCAGGATGGAATGTTGAAGACATTAAAGTATGAAAAGATTTCATTTCAGGCCATTCTGCAGTTTTTGCTGATTGAGCAAAACTGATGCCTGCAAATAATAATGTTGTTAAAACAAAAAGACTTAATTTTTTCATTTTTATTGTTATTAGAGTGATTATGAATTTTGATTTAGGTAACAAACTTAAGGTATTTTGTTGTTTTTTGGAGATTTTTTGAGGAAAATTAGTTTGGGAGGCGAGTTTGGGAGGTAAAACCACGAATTCACGAATTGTTTACCGCGGAGGAGTAGAGAAAATAGAGTTTGCGCAGAGATTTATGAAAAAGATACTGCGTTTGCTCGGAGCTAACCGCCACTTCCTTATTACTTATTTTTACTTTCTTATTATTTATTGCCGCGAATGGGTTTCACGCAAAGCTCGCAAAGGGGCGAGGGCGCAATGTTTTTCCGCCACAAAGGCGCTAAGGCACGAAGTAATACGAAGGCTTTTTTATATTTCCGAAATGTAAACTTCCCCCTTTGGGGGACTGAGGGGGCTTTTTACATTCAACAATCTCCATTTTCTCCTCTCAATTTTCTTATCTTAGTTTCGTCTTATTTAAACTACTCATTTTAAGTATTATAATTTATGAATGAACAATCAAGAGTTTTTGACTTTCTATACGAACAGCACAGACATTTCACCAAAAAAGAATTACTGTCTGAGAAGGTTGATGGCCAATGGAAATCATACAGTACAGCTGAAGTTATTGATTTAGTAAACAGGTTAAGTGCAGGTTTATTAGAATTGGGATTAAGTGGTAATGACATGAAGGTAGAAAATCAGGATAAAATCGCTGTCATTTCCAGAAATCGTCCAGAGTGGATTCTTCTTGATTTGGCTTGTCAGCAAATTGGCGTTTTACTCGTTCCCATTTATCCAACTACCAACGCTAATGAAATAGAATTTATATTCAATGACGCTGCGGTAAAATATGTTTTCACCAGCGGACAAGAATTATTTGATAAAGTAAGCGGGATTACAAATAAAATCCCTTCTTTACTTAGCATTTATAGTTTTGATGAATTGCCGTCAGCAAAAAACTGGAAATCTTTAATAGAGCATCATTCTCCTGAACATATTGCTGCCGTTGAAAAAATCAAAGACAGCATTTTACCTGATCAATGCGTAACAATCATTTATACATCAGGCACAACAGGCTTTCCCAAAGGCGTAATGTTAAGTCATAAAAACCTCGTGATGAATGTGCTGAACGCTGTAAAAACATTTCCTTTCCCTACCATGCCTGAAGGAAAGGCCCTCAGTTTTTTGCCCTTGAATCATATATTTGAAAGAGTGGCTACTTATATCTACATGTGCACAGGCATTTCTATTTATTACGCGGAAAGCTTGGATACCATTGGTGATAATCTTAAAGAAGTGAAGCCTGTTTTGTTTACCACAGTTCCTCGCTTGCTAGAAAAAGTATTTGATAAAATCATGCTCAAGGGTTCGGAGTTGACGGGTATCAAACGGAAATTATTTTTCTGGGCCGTTGGTTTGGCAGAACGTTATGACAATTTAAATTCGGGAGGATTCTTTTATGATCTGCAACTAACGGTAGCGAATAAACTAATTTTCAATAAATGGAGAGAAGCGCTTGGCGGGAATGTTCGTTATTTGATAACCGGTGGCGCAGCTTGTCAGGTTAAACTGTTACGAATTTTTACAGCGGCGGGCATTCCTGTTTATGAAGGTTACGGACCAACAGAAAACAGTCCTGTTATCAGTGTTAATTGTTGCAAGAAAGGCGGAACCAAATTTGGTACCGTTGGTTTGGTTATAGAAGGGCAAGAAGTAAAACTAGAAGCCGATGGAGAGATTTGCGTTAAGGGACCTAGTGTGATGATGGGATATTACAAAAGGCCCGACCTCACCGCAGAAGTGATTATCAACGGTTGGCTGCATACCGGAGATATTGGCGTTTTCGAAGACAATAAATATTTGAAGATTACAGACAGAAAAAAAGAGTTGTTTAAAACCAGCGGTGGTAAATATGTGGCTCCAACACCGATAGAAAACAAATTAAAAGAATCGTCATTAATAGAGCAGGTAATGATTGTAGGAGCCGATCAAAAATTTGTTGCGGCGTTGATTGTGCCTTCCTTTGTGAATTTGAAAGAATGGATGTTGCAAAATAATATTCCATTTACAAATTTTCAGGATGCCGTTTTGAATCCGGCAGTGTTTCAGCTTTATACAGATGTGATTAATAATTTCAATCTCGGATTCAATCATGTTGAACAAGTAAGAAAATTTAGTTTACTCCCTTATGAATGGACAGTAGATACAGGCGAAATGACGCCTAAATTAAGTTTGAAACGAAAAATAATTATGGAGAAATACCAGCAATCTATAAAAGAAATTTATCAGTAATTACATTGGATAGAACACTTTAGATTCAGGTATCTCAACATCATTTTGTATTGTCGTAAAATAAGTTGACAAGTTTTGATAAAGTCTCGGTTGCCGCTAGTAGCCGGGATTTTTTTTGTAAAAAAACAATTGGTGTTTTCATATTGCGATATTGCAATATTGCAATATCGCAATATTACGTCCTCAGACTCGACATAGCCAAATTTGAAAACTGATATTTCTTCAGTACCGCTTAATACCGATTAGACATCTGTATTGGTCCAATGAAATTGTCCCAAAAATCTGTCATATCGGCATTATACCAGAAAAAATAGAACTAAAAAGTAATTATAATTGGTACAACTTTCCTCAACAATAAAAAAACCCCGAGATAATTCGGGGTTTCTTATATGGCTTCGATAATTTTTTTAAGGCATTTGCTTTAGTTTTTAGGATATTGAAGCCATTGGTCTTTTCGTTGGATTGGATATTTGTTAGATTTCATAGGATAATTCGTTAGCATCATGGATATCGGATAACTGATACAAACATACACCCTCACTGACGGGAATCATAGTAATTGTCAAGACCAGTTTGAAAGTCACGTATTTCGTATGCGATAGGGTAAGTAGGATTACGTAGCAGCCCCCTCAATCCCCCAAAGGGGGAAGTAAAGCCTCACCCACCTGCCTACCGGCAGGCAGGCAACCCCTCTCCAAAGGTGAAGGGAGCTAAGAGAATTATTTTCTGAAAGGCAATTCTGACATTCCAAAAGATGGAATTGTTGCGGGTGAGGCCTACTCCCCTCTCACTCGACGATTTCCCCCTTCGGGGGATTTAGGGGGCTTGGGGGTGAGGCTCTATCGTCTCCGGCACATTACTATCTTCCGTTCTTGAAGTAATTCGTTTGCTGATGGGATAATAATCCATATTTTCCTCAGGATAAGGGAGTAAAAATGAATTTATCTTTTCTGTTGTGTTGTCTTTTTGTAACCAGTTTTGATATTGTGATGGATCTACAATTACAGGCATGCGATGTTTTAGGTTGTGAATCTTTGCCATCAAAGGATTGGCTTCAGTGGAAAGAATAGAAAATGTTTGTACAAACTCTCCTGTTTCTTTGTCTGCCCAGCCTGAATAAATACCTGCAAAACAAAATATCTTTTTTCCCTTCATGAAAATATAATGAGGGAATTTTTTTCCTGATACATCCATCCATTCAAAAAAACCATCAGTAGGTACAAGACAACGTTGATGTTTGATCGAAGAACGAAAAGAAGGTTTTTCAAAAACAGTTTCGGAACGGGCATTTAATGTTTGCGCTTTTAATTTATCGGCATCTGCTTTTGACTTCACCCACGACGGAATCAATCCCCAGTTGAACATTTGAATACGCTGAGGATCTTCCTGTGTGATAACCGGCATTTTTAGAAACGTAAATCCATCCGCATGATAAACAGGCTGCCACTCCTCGCCATCCCAGTTTACCTGAAGCGCGGCTTCTATTTTAGCCATTTGTTGTGTGAGAGAGAAATGAAAGCACATGGTGTAAAATTAGAAAATCTAAAGTAAAAAGCCTCACCCCCCTGCCTACCGGCAGACAGGCAACCCCTCTCCAATAGAGAGGGTAGCAATGATCAGTATCGGCTGTCTCTGCGCAAACTCACCAACTCTGTTCTCTGCGGTAAAAAATTCGTGAATTCGTGGTTAACCAACTTCCCCCTTGGGGGACCGAGGGGGCTTCCCTTTT
>CALPIT020000016.1 GCA_943323705.2 Streptomyces griseus | reverse complement strand
TAACCCTTTAAAATCAAACCGATACAAGTGCTGTACATTGGCATAGCCAGTTCTTCAAGATAATCACCAGCTAAATGTTCGTTAGGTAAACCAATGCGTGCATTCAAGCCCGTTAGGTACTCAGTAAGTTGCAACAAATGCTTCATTTGAGAACCACCACCAGTTAAGATGATACCACCATTCAATGAGCGACTGTCTAATCCAACTTGTTTCAAATGATATGAAACAAAGTCCATGATTTCACTCATACGAGCCTGAATAATATTGGCTAGATTTTTAACCGCTATTTCTTTTGGCGCCATTCCTCTTAAACCTGGAATAGTTATAAATGTATTTGATTTGGCTTCATCACTTAATGCACTACCAAACTGAACTTTCATCGCTTCTGCCTGTGTTTTCAAAACGCCCAAGCCAAGTTTGATGTCGTTAGTAATGTTCTCTCCACCGAAAGGAATAACAGCTGTGTATTTCAACACACCTTCAGTGAATACAGCAAGGTCTGTAGTACCACCACCGATATCAACTATAGCAACACCTGCTTCAAGATCTTGTTCACTCATAACTGCGGCTGCAGAGGCAAGCGGCTGCAACACAAGATCCTTAGTTTTTAATCCAGATTTCTCAACACTTCTATTGATATTTCTGATCGCATTTTTATCTCCAGTAATGATATGGAAATTAGCACCAACTTTCACACCACTGTATCCAATTGGATTGGCAATGTTAGGATGATTGTCTACTGTAAACTGTTGAGGTATTACATCGATAATTTGATCTCCTAATGGAATATAGGTGCGATATTGATCAGCAACCAAACGATCAATTTCTTCCTGACTGATTTCATCTTCGATATTTTGTCTAACGATATCACCTCTTGTTTGTAAACTCTTAATGTGATGTCCGGCAATACCAACATAAACTTCACTGATTTCAAGAGAGGGATTACTTTTTAAACAATTTTCAAGCGCAATTTGAATGGCCTTGATGGTTTGGTCGATGTTCAATACCATTCCATGTTGAACGCCATTGCTGTTGGCGCGACCGAAGCCTAAAATTTCAAGCTTGCCAAATTCATTTTTGCGACCTGCGATGGCTGCGATTTTTGTAGTACCTATATCTAAGCCTACAATGATGGGTTGTTCGTGTTGCATAGTGATTCGTGTTTGTGTGTTTGTATAATTTTAATTGTTTTAGTTTTTATGTTTAATATTCATTAGCAGTTTTAGGCTTTTTGATTTCAGCATTGGGAACTTGTTTTTTCGCCGGCATCACTTCTTTTGGCTTTGCTGTTGTTTTATTAGCCCCCTTATTCCCCCAAGGGGGAGATTGTTTATTGTTTGTTTTATTTGTTAATGCAGACTTTGTTGTTGCTACAGTTTTCAAAGTCGCAGGTTTTGCTATAGTAGGCTTTGTTGAAGCAGTTTTAGTAGGAACTGCAACAGGCGCGGGCTTTGGTAAAACCACTACAGGTGAAACAGTGGATATCGTTTGTTCATTACTGTTATCATCAGCTTCTTCTCTTTGTATTGATTTGTTGATCAACTCAGGATTGGTAGTATTATGTTCATTATCAGGCACCATCGACTGTGTGGTATCGGACGCCATCAATGAAGAATAAGTAGCCAATGCTTTCATAAGCAGTATGGTTTGAACCGAATCTGCTGCTACATCATCAATCCCTTTTATGGTAGCCACCATTTGTCCTTTGTATTCGAGGTTGATACGATTGTATCTTGACCATCCATATACTGGAATCACTTTTTTATAAAACAATTTTAGTTTTTCGAATTTTGCTTGCATGTCAGAAACATCTCCGAATGTAATCAGCTGCTCTCCTATTTTAGGAATCAATTCAAATTTTCTGTCGTTGTTTATATTCACCTGATCGATTATCGCCATTAGAAACGCATCTTTTTGAATAAACAAACTGAGTTTTCTCACATCTTCAAGCAAGGCACTGTCTTTAATTGAAAGCACTTTCAATGGTGTGGGAAAATTTGTAAACACCGGAAGTCTTGCAGCGTGTCTGTCACTTAAAGGCAACATGTTTTTGTTATTGTCGATATAATAAGAACTGCCATCAACACAAAATATTCTCGCCACAGGATCTTTTTCAGTAATGGAAACTTTCAAAACGCCGTTTTTATCGAAATACAATTCAGCCTTATTAATCCAAACATCTTTTTTAATTTCCATCTCCATGGTATCCAGGTTGAAGCCGCTGATTCTTCTTCCTTTAATCATTTCGCCAGTGCTATTTTGCAACAACGCGATGATATCTTGTTTGTTGATGAAAAAATTATTGTTTACCCCGCCGATTTCAATATCAATACCTGTGCAAACAGTTTCATGCTTTTTATTGAGTGCAGCAACAAGCAATGCAATACCTGCTAACCCCAGTACAGACCAGAGGCTAATTGTCAGTATTTTTTTAAGTTTATTTTTTTCGAACATTGCTATAATTTAAACTTGCTTATGCTATTATATTTTTTATGGGCAATACCAAAGTATCAATATCTCCTGCTCCAGCTGTAATCAACATTTCAATTTCTCCTTTTGCTTTTTTTTCCGAAACCCAATTCAATAAATCTTCCTTAGAAAAACAAACCACTTTTTCCGACTGCATCAACTCTTTTATCATTTCACTTTCTACACCTTCAATAGGTTTTTCCCTTGCAGGATAAATCGGCAATAAAATAATTTCATCGGCCAGATCTAATGACTCAGCAAAACCAGTTGCAAAATCTCTTGTTCTTGTGTACAAATGAGGTTGAAAAATCACTGTACATTTTTTATTTGCAAAAAGTCCTTTCGCACCTTTGATCAATGCACTTAATTCTTGTGGATGGTGTGCATAATCATCAATCATTACCAAATCATCTCTCTTAATGATATATTCAAATCTCCTTTTTACACCTTTAAATGCGGCTAATGCCTTTCTGATTTTTTCATCTTCAACACCCGCTCTCTTTGCCGCAACAACAGCAGCCACAGCATTTTCAACATTGTGCATCCCTCCCATATTCAGTTCAAAACCCTCCATCACTTCCATTCCAATATGAACATCAAAATAATAAGAACCATTTTTCATTTTCATGTTACCTGCGAAACAATCCGCAGATGCATCTGTGCTGCTATATGAAAGTTGATCCTTAGTTTTGAAATCACATGCATCTTCTAATCCTCTCTTTATGATTAACAACCCGTCTTCTTTTATCTTTTCACTGAAATGCATAAACGCAGTTCTGAAATTCTCCTCATTACCATAGATATCCAAATGATCAGGATCAATGGCGGTAATCACTGCAATGTCTGGACTCAGTTGTAAAAAGCTTCTATCATACTCATCCGCTTCTGCTACACAAACATTTTTTTCACTGCTCCAGAAATTCGTTTCGTAATTAGAAGCAATGCCGCCCAAAAAAGCATTGCAACCAAATTCACTATGTCTTAATATATGTGCAATCATTGTACTAGTGGTGGTTTTACCATGAGTACCGGCAACACATATATTGAAAGAACTTGCTGTTATCATCCCCAACACTTCACTTCTTTTTAAAACAGCATATTGATGATTTAAAAAATAATTATACTCTTCATGATCTTTTGGAACTGCAGGAGTATAAACCACAAATACTGCATCCTTATCGGCTTTATCGATGTTATCATCGTAGTGAACACTGATACCTTCACTAACTAATTTTTTGGTAAGCTCAGTTTCTGTCTTGTCATAACCGCTTACTTTTACACCTCTACTGTTAAAGTACCTAGCCAATGAACTCATACCAATTCCGCCAATACCTAAAAAATACACAGCTGTTCCTTCACCTGAACCAACGGCTAATTTTTTCAAAAAATCAGTTATGTTATTTTTAGTTGTCATTAGTTCAGGTAATTCAAAATTTCGTTTGCAATAATTTCATCTGCATTGTTGATACTTAATTTTTTAATGTTCTGTCTCATTATTTCCTGCTGTTGATTGTCTTTTGTCAATTCAATAACAGCAGGAATAAGATTCGTCAGTGCCAATTTGTCTTCGATCATCAGCGCTGCATTTTTGCTTACTAATTTTTCAGCATTGGCAGCCTGATGATTTTCTGCGGCATGGGGGTAAGGAACAAAAACGACCGGTTTGGCAACAATACACAATTCAGAAACAGACATCGCTCCACTTCTGCTGATGACTACATCAGCTGCGGTGTAAGCATATTCCATCTGTGTAATAAAGTCGCTGACATAAACATTTTTATAATTTTCGCAAATGGCTCTAGCTTTTTCGATAAATGGTTTACCTGTTTGCCAGATCAGTTGCAGCTTATTGTTTTCAAAGAGCTTGATATCTTTTTCAATGGCTTCGTTGATAGACTTAGCGCCTAAACTACCGCCAACGCATAAAACAGTTTTGATACCTGATTTAAGTCCAAAATGATTCAAACAAGTTTCATGATCTGTATCTGTATTGATAATCGCTTTTCTAACAGGGTTGCCGCTGATGATGATTTTATCTTTTGGAAAAAACTTTTCCATTCCATCAGTAGCGGTAAATACTTTGACAGCTTTTTTAGCCAGCATCATATTTGATTTGCCTGCAAAAGAATTGGCCTCATGAATGAAAGTGGGAATGCCTTTCGATTGTGCATAACGAAGCACAGGAAAGCTTGAATAACCACCAACACCTATTACCACATCAGGCTTGAATTTGCTGATGATGCGAGAGACCTGAAAAAAACTTTGAATTAATTTCAGAGGTAAGCCGATATTTTTTATCAAAGAACTTCTATTAAAACCCGCAATGGTTAATCCTTCAATTTGATATCCCGCTTGCGGCACTTTTTCCATTTCCATTTTTCCTTTAGCACCTACAAAAAGAAACTCAGCATCAGGATTCATTTTTCTTAAGGTGTTGGCTATCGCAACTGCCGGAAAAATATGTCCACCAGTACCACCACCTGCTATTATGAATCGCTTTCCTGTCATCTGTGTACATTCATTTATACATTAACTGCTGCTGTTTCTTCTACCTCAGCTTCTACTTTCTGTAATTGAGACCCTTCAAGCTGTTCCACATTTCTTGCTACACTGAGTATGATACCAATCGACATACAAGTAAATAAGAAACTACTTCCACCCATACTTACCAATGGAAGTGTTACGCCGGTATTTGGAAACAAACTCACATTCACACCCATATTAGCAATAGCCTGAATCACCAAAGTAAAACTCAAAGCCAGCGCCAGAAAAGCACCAAATGCAAAAGGACATTTACGATAAAGCCTGATACATCTAAATAAGAATAACAAATAAATCATCAGCATGAATGCCGCACCGAAAAATCCATATTCTTCAATGATGATGGCATAAATAAAATCACTGTAACAATGTGGAAGAAAATTTCTTTGTACACTATTACCCGGACCGCGTCCAAACCAACCACCATTCGCAATGGCAATTTTTGCTTGATTGATTTGATACAGCTTTTCATTGTCATCATCTTTTTTGCTGTATAAAAAAGTTTGAATTCTTCCTACCCATGTTTTCACTCTTGCCACATCCAATGCTTCAGGGAATTTTTTCGCTCTGTGATTTTCTTTGTCATAATTTGACATAGCAAACATGACCAACAAAGCAACCGGAATCATGGCAAATCCGATGGTGGCGAGAATATGTTTAGTACTCACTCTACCAATAAACATCAATACGATACTTGTTCCGAAAATCAATAAAGCGGTTGAAAGATTTGCAGGTGCAATTAATGCTGTAATTAAAATCACAGGAATAATGATTGGCAAAAATCCTTTCTTTAAATCTTTTATTACGTGTTGCTTTCTGCTCAACATTCTACTCAAATACATAAATAGCGCTAGTTTGGCTAAATCTGAAGTTTGAAAAGTCATGTTTACCACCGGAAGCCTAATCCATCTGCTTCCAGCATTAAGTTGTACACCAAAAAACAATGTATACACTAATAGAGGTAATGAAATCAAAAATATGATCAATGCCACCCTAGAAAAGAAAGTATAGTTTACCCTATGAAAAAAATAAATGATGATCAAGCCAAGAATAATAAAAGCCAGCTGCTTGAACAAATAACTTTCATTGCTTTTGCTCATTCTATATGCCAAAGAACCCGTACTGCTGTATACCAGCAACAAACTCGCTAATGTCAGTATCAGCACTATGGCCCAAATCACTCTGTCTCCACTTGTTTTTCTAACAATGTTTCCGCCAACCTCTCCAATTCCCCTGAAAGGAACTGAAGTCGCCAACTCTCCATTTTCTGAAGGGCTGAACAGCTGCTTTATTTTTGAAACAAATGTTGACATGCTAATTGATAATTGATATTCTTATAAATTTCTTACTGCTTCTCTAAATTGATTGCCGCGGTCTTCATAGTTTTTAAACAAATCAAAACTTGCACAAGCCGGACTTAACAAAACTGCTTCTCCTTTATTCGCAAAATGATAAGCTGTTTTTACAGCATCAAAAGTATTTTCAGTATTCACGATTAACGGAACGATATCACCAAAAGCTTCATTGATTTTAGTATTATCTAAACCCATACAAACAATTGCTTTTACTTTTTCAGTCACCAACTCCTTCAGCATTTCGTAGTCATTTCCTTTATCCACGCCGCCCATAATTAAAATAACCGGCTTTGTCATACTTTCTAATGCATACCAGGTGCTGTTTACATTAGTTGCTTTACTATCGTTGATAAATTCAATACCCTTGATTGTTGCCACACTTTCCATACGATGCTGTAAACTTTCAAAAGTCTGCAAAGCCTCTCTGATTTTATCCTTTCGGATATCCATTGCCGTTGCTGCCATACTTGCTGCCATACTATTATATTGATTATGTTTTCCTTTGACAGCAAAGTCTTCAACACTCATTTGAATTTCTTCACTTTTCCATTTAAGGTACATTTTCGCGTTGGTCAGATAGGCACCTTGTGGTAATTCTTTACTCATAGTGATTGGAGCTTGGGTTGATTTAATGGGGTATTTAGATATATTGTCCACCGTTGTCTGATCGTCGAGGTTGTAAATAAATACATCCCCTTCTTGCTGATTTTCGATGATCCTGAATTTACTTTTAATATAATTTTCGAATTTGTATTCGTAACGATCGAGATGATCTTCGGTGATGTTTGTCAATACCGCAACATCAGGTCTGAAAGATTTAATATCATCCAATTGAAACGAACTGATTTCTGCAACATAAATAGGCTTTGGATCCAAGGCCACTTGTCTAGCAAATGAAAAACCAATATTGCCAACCATCGCACAATCTTTCTCAGCTTTTTTGAAAATATGAAAAGTCATGGCTGTTGTTGTGGTCTTTCCATTGCTTCCTGTAATGGCTATCACTTTACTGTCGCCTTTATATCTGAATGCAAATTCAATTTCGCTGATGATTGAAATGTTTGCTGATCTGATTTTTTTAATCATGTCAGCTTTTTCTGGTATGCCCGGACTTTTAATAACCTCATCAGCATTTAGGATTTTTGCTTCTGTGTGTCCCAATTGTTCAAAATCAATTTGATGCTGAATCAGCTCATCCACGTATTGCTGTTTGATAGGGCCGCCATCACTGACGAAGACGTCAAAGCCATGTTGCTTGGCCAGCAAAGCCGCACCGACTCCGCTTTCACCACCACCTAATATGACTACCCTTTTATTCATGTTGTTTCAGCAAATAAATTGTTGTTTTCTTAATCTGAATTTCCATTTCATCTGAAATCAAAAAAGGTACGGATTAAAGCCGTTGGTGATTTTACAGATTAAAATGGTTCTTCAATGGTATTGATATTTACAGGACAAAGTTTGACCTAAAATATCTTGAAGGGATAGATTAAAAGGGTTCTTCAATGGTATTGACATTTACAGGACAAAGCCTTAAATGTCTTGTGTTGTTTAGGATAAGTTTTTTTCTTTTACAACACCCGACATAACGTATATGCATACATGTGTCTGGTGAAGCTTAAGAAAAAATGGTTCTTCAAAAGCATCGAATTTAATGGGTAGTTTAGTTTCGAAGGGTAATCGATTATCTTTATAATATCCAGAATCTAGTATCTAGTATCCAGAGTCCAGAATATATTTTTTCTATCTCAACTTCAACGTCACAATTGCCAAGGCCACACTCAAAATCGTCACAATCCAAAATCTCACGGCAATCTTACTCTCATGAAAACCTTTTTTCTGGTAATGGTGATGAAGCGGGCTCATGAGAAAAACTCTTCTTCCTTCACCATATTTCCTTTTGGTGTATTTGAAATAACTCACCTGTATCATCACGCTCAAATTCTCCACCAAAAACACCATACAAAAAATCGGAATCAATAATTCTTTTCTAACAATAATTGCCAGTGCTGCAATGATGCCACCTAAGGCCAAACTACCGGTATCACCCATAAACACTTGTGCCGGATAAGAATTGTACCACAGAAATCCGATACACGCACCAACAAATGCAGCAATAAAAATTGACAACTCACCAAGATTTGGGATGTACATGATATTCAGGTATTCAGCAAACTTGATATTACCACTTACGTAAGCGAATATGCCCAAACAAATTCCGATGATCGCGCTCACGCCTGTTGCTAACCCATCCAAACCATCCGTAATATTCGCACCATTGGAAACTGCTGTAACAATAAAAATCACAATCAGTATGTATACGATGTATGCATAATCCTCCATGCTCTTCGGCAATAATTTCGCGTAATTAAATTCATGATCTTTTACAAAAGGAATGGTGGTTATGACTGTTTTGGCACTTACAAAAACCCTTGTCTTTCCATCAACAATTGTAGTGTCATATTTTACATTACTATTGGGCTTCACAATGGCATTCTGCATTGAAATCACTTCTCTTTTCACAACAACATTTGGATTGAAGTACAATACTGCGCCAACGATAATGCCCAACATTACTTGTCCGAAAATTTTAAATCTTCCAGCCAATCCATCAGCATCAGATTTTTTATAGTCAATTCCTTTTTCTTTTGCAATGCGCTTAGCTCTGATTTTTAAATAATCATCAATAAAACCAATAGCGCCCAACCAAACGGTACACAACAACATCAATCTGATATAAACCTTATGTAAATCCGCAAGCAATAAAGTTGGAATCAAAATGGCCAGAATAATAATGATACCGCCCATAGTTGGGGTGCCTTTTTTCATTTGCTCACCAGCCAATCCAAGATCTCTTACCGATTCACCCAATTGTTTTTTCTGTAAAAACTGAATGATTTTTTTTCCGTAAACAGTTGATATAACCAAAGAGAGAATCAAGGCAATCATCACCCTGAAAGTGATGAATTGAAAAAGACCTGCCCCGGGAAACCGAAGATGCTCTTTAGCCAGCCATTGAAAAAATTCGTATATCATTTTCCTTAATTCTTATTTATCCAGTAATTCAAACATTTCATTCAATACTTTCTTATCATCAAAATCATACTTCACACCTTTAATCTCCTGGTATTTCTCATGTCCTTTTCCCGCCACCAAAACAATATCCTCTTTGTCTGAAAAGCTAACTGCAGTTTTAATAGCTTCCTTTCTATCTGCAATCGTTATGCATTTTTTCCTCGACACTACATTTACTCCAGCTTCCATTTGTTTTAAAATTTCCAAAGGATCTTCGTTACGCGGATTATCAGAAGTTAATATCACTTTATCACTATACTGACAAGCTACTTCAGCCATCAATGGTCTTTTAGAGTTATCTCTGTTACCGCCACAACCAACTACAGTAATAATTTTTTGTTCGCCTTGCCTGAGATTTTTTATCGTAACCAAAACATTCAACAAGGCATCAGGTGTGTGGGCATAATCTACAATTCCAACTACATTTTTATGATGACTTAAAGAATAATCAAATCTCCCTTCGGCACCTGTTAATGTGCTAAGCATTTGCAGCACTTCGTATTTGTCTTCACCCAAACAAACAGCTACTCCATACACAGCAAGCAAATTGTAAGCATTAAACTCCCCAATTAATTTAAAATGAACTTCAAGATCATTAACTGTCATGTGCAATCCGGTCAAACCATTCTCGAGGATTTTCCCTTTAAAATCAGCCAATGTTTTCAAGCTATAGAAACATTTTTTTGCTGCTGTATTTTGAAGCATCACCACGCCTCTTTTATCATCTGCATTGCTTAATGCGATAGCTGATTTAGGCAAACTATCAAACCAAGATTTTTTTACGCGGATGTATTCATCAAAGGTGTTATGATAATCAAGATGATCATGTGTGATATTGCTGAAAACAGCTGCAGCGAAATCTATCCCTGTGATACGATGTTGATGTATCGCATGACTGCTGCATTCCATGAAAACATAAGTACATTGTTCATCTGCCATTCGCTTCAATAATGCGTTCAAATGAATGGCATCAGGAGTTGTATGAGTAGATGGAATAATCTCGTTTCCAATTTGATTTTGCACCGTACTGATCAAGCCGCATTTATAACCCAATGAAGTAAACAATTTCCAAAGTAAAGTGGCAATTGTTGTTTTTCCATTGGTACCGGTTACGCCTACCACCTTTAACTGGCGTGAAGGTTCACCATAAAAATTATGACTCATCAATCCTGCAGCCACATTAGTTTCTGCTACTTCAACATAAGTTATATGAGCATGAATAATTGCTGGAAGATGCTCAACAACAACAGCTACAGCTCCTTTAGCAATTGCATCTTCAATAAAATGATGGCCATCGCTCAGTGTTCCATTTATAGCTATGAAACAAGTTCCGGGGGTTACCAATCTTGAATCTGATTGCAGATTCTTTATCTCGATTGCTGTATTTCCTGATACCGCACGAATGTTAACCTTGTATAAAATCTCTTTTAGCATCTAAAAAGCTCAATTGAGCATTAAATATATTTTTTGTCCTTTTTTAAAATTTGTTCCTGCGGCAATACTTTGACTGACTACTTTTCCTTTACCTGAAACCAAAGCGATCATACCTTTGTTTTCTAAAAGATATAGCGCATCCTTTAAGCCCATTCCTGTTACATTCGGTGTTATATTTCCATTAGTAATCAGTTGTGTAGGTTGTGTTAGTGCTGCTTTGTTTTTTAACATTCCAGCTTCTCTCCAAACTCCAGTTTCTATTGAATCTTTATATGCAATATTTACATTAGAAAAAATGGCGTTCAAATCAGATTTCATTCCATAATATTGATGCATCAAAGTATCTTCCTGTATCTTTTTTTCTGAAGGCTTACTCAAGTAGTGATTGTAAATATGGTCAGCAATTTTTTTGAACACTTTACCGGAAACATCAGCTCCATAAATCAGTTTTGAATTTTTACTATTCTGAATGACTACAGCCATTGTGTAGATTGGTTTTTCTGAAGGAAAAAAGCCAATAAATGAAGCCTGATAAATTTTATTCCCTTTATTATAGCCAGTGTTATTTAAAGCCGTCACAGCCGTTCCCGTTTTCCCTGAAATAGAATATGCACTATCAAATAAAACTTTATGTCCAGTACCATGAGCACTGTCAACTACAGCTTTCAAACATTCTTTTGCTTGCCTGATGGCATCATCACTGCAAATTTTTTCAACAAGCACTTCAGGATTGTAAGTCATCACATCAACTCCATGTTCTCTAATTGCATTTACCAAATAAGGCTTCATCATTTTACCATTGTTGGCAACTGCATTGTATAGCATAAGCATATGAAGTGGAGTAACCAATTCTTCATAACCATGAGCCATAAATGGAATGGTTGTTTTTTGCCAGTTTTTGCTGTCTGGTTTTTTTATGGTTGGTTTACCTGAAGAAGCAACAATTTCAACACCGGTCATTTTATTCAATCTAAAGCGATCGAGATGTTCCCAGAATTTCATTGGTTGGCTCTCATAATACTGAGTTGCCAATTTTGCAAAAGCAACATTACTACTACGGGTAAACGCATCTTTAACTGTAATCACACCTGTCCCTAAATGCGAATCTTTTATTTTTAATCCATGAAAATATTTAGCACCACCTTCGCAATCAACTTTCGAATCTATCGTAACGTACTTATCATCCAATAAGCTAAGCAGGGTTGCCAATTTAAAAACAGAACCGGGTTCAGTTGCTTTTCCAATGCCATAGTTTAGGTCTTCATTAAAGCTACCATCAACTTGTTCACCAAGATTGGCAATAGCTTTTATCTTTCCTGTTGCGGTTTCCATGACGATAGCAGTTCCATGCGTAGAATGATTACCAACCAACATATCCATTAGTTCTTTTTCAGCAACATCCTGTATGTAAGTATCAAGTGTTGTTATCAGGTCTTTACCGTTGATAGGATCAACTTCTGCACCTTCCACAGGCATGTATGCACCGGCAGAATAACGCATCAGTCTTTGTCCAGACACGCCTTTCAACAAACTATCATAGGTTCTTTCAAGTCCAACATTTTTTGAAGAATCTTTTCTTGAAAGACCTATGGTTCTGTTTGCTAATAATACATAGGGGTTAATTCTTTTGTCTCTGGTGTCAAATATGAAACCACTTTTATTTCTGCCCAAACGAACAAGAGGGAAATCACGTAAATCTTTTAAAGCTTCAAAAGAAATTTTTCTTTTAAGCAAATAGTAACGCTCATTGTTTTTATACGCCAGTTCAAGATCTGATTTGTAATCAGCTTGTGATTTGTCTTTGAATAAGTCACTTAGGCAGAAACTCAACGAATCAACATTTTCTTTGAATCGCTTACCATCTTTTTCTCTCAATCCTTGTGCACCAAAATCTACATACACATCAAATACAGGAACTGAAGTACTCAACATGCTGCCATCTTCGCTATAGATACTACCACGTTCTGCATTGATGGGAACATATTTCAAATGCAGACTATCACCCAATCCACGCCAGTATTTACCTTCCGCATTTTGGAGGTAAAATGTTTTTCCCAGAACAAATAATCCGAGGATTATAGTGCCGAGAAAGCATAAGTAGACTCTCCACAATATGTCTTTTTTGATATCCAAAACCGGTGTGTTTTTTTAATTATTAAACCCTTATTATTCTAAAACCTGTGTTTGTTCTAATCTTTCGAAATGGAAGAAGAGTCAATTAAAACAACCGGTGGTTCTTTCAATTCTTTTAATCCCATTGGCGCCACTGCATTTATCATCTCTGTTGGCTTGCTTCTAAAAATCACCTCACTCTTTATCGTCTTATATTCGTACTCCAACTCTTTTACATTTTTTTCACTTGCACTTATTCTCCTACTTAATTTGTCGGCATAATGACCGTTATATATGTAAGCAACCGCGATAACAGAAAGAAAAAGTATGAAAGGAATGTTTTTTACGATATTATCGTAATTGAAATATTTTTTCCAGTCAAACTTATCTCCTGGCAATGATGTCGATATTTTTTCTTGTTCACTCATTTGTTATAAACATTCAGCTATTCTTAATTTCGCACTTCTTGACCTTGTGTTTCTTTTCAATTCAGTTGCGGATGCTTCAATTGGTTTTTTGGTAATTACTTTCAACGGACTTTCAGGTCTTGTTCCAAAAACATCATCAACTTCTACCTCATGTATCGTTCCTGTTTTAAAAAAGTTTTTTACGATTCTATCTTCCAAAGAATGAAAAGTAATAATTGCAATTCTGCCATTGGGTGCCAACAATTTTATGGTTTGCTCTAGCATGTCTTTCAGCGCACCAATTTCATCATTCACTTCTATGCGTAAGGCCTGAAAAACTTTAGCCAGGTATTTGTTGGGATTACCTTTTACAATTTCTTGTATTGCTTGTTTAAATTGATTGATGGTAAGAATGGATGTTGTCTTTCTTTTTTCAACAATCAACTTAGACAATGTTTTTGCGTTGGTCACTTCACCATATACTTCAAACATCTTTTGCAAACGCTGTTCGTCATAGCTGGCAATAATGTCAGCTGCTTTGATATTTTGACGATGATCCATTCTCATATCCAGGTTGGCATCAAAGCGAATGGAAAATCCTCTTTCGGCTTCATCAAACTGGTGACTTGAAACGCCCAAATCAGCGAGTATGCCATCAACAGCGTTGCATTTATGAACCCTGAGAAATTTCTGTAGATGTCTGAAATTTTGCCTGATGAAAACAATTCGTGAATCATCAGGAATATTTTTTTCAGCATCTTCATCCTGATCAAACACAAACAATTTTCCATTGCTACCGAGTTTTTTCAGAATTTCTCTGCTATGACCACCGCCACCAAATGTGCAATCCACATAAATACCATCAGATTTGATATTCAGCGCATCAATGCTTTCGTGAAGCAGAACAGGAATATGATAATCATTTTCAAGGCCTTCAGCATCAGACAAGTCGTTAGAATGGTTACGATTCGTCATATTGATTAACTGTTCGGCTTATCATTAATCTTGTTCATCACTTCATTAGCCAGTGTACTGAAATCATCAGCTGATATGGAGTCAAAGAACTGCTGGTAAATTGCTTTATCCCAGATTTCTAATTTATTCATGGCAGAAGCCAGTACAATATCTTTTCCCAAACCTGCATAATCAGCAAGGCTTTTAGGAAGCAA
This sequence comes from Streptomyces griseus, assembly GCA_943323705.2. Taxonomy (GTDB): domain Bacteria; phylum Bacteroidota; class Bacteroidia; order Chitinophagales; family Chitinophagaceae; genus Ferruginibacter. The sequence continues at coordinate 3,536 of CALPIT020000016.1, read as the reverse complement.
TAATCTTCCGGCACTGTCGAGTTCAATTTGTACCGCACCATTAAGAAAATAACGTCTGAACTCCCTAACTTTAGGGTCGAAGTCGTTGAGGCTATTTATTTTTTCGAAAAGTGGGTTCCAGCTTTGTATAGGGTAAAGAGTAAGACATTTCTCAAAACCTCTGTTCAATACGAAAACTGCCTTTTCACCTTCAGGTAACTGTTTTTTGAAACCTGCTGGTAAAAGAAAGCGACCTTTCGCATCGACCGTAGATTCATATTCGCCTATGAAACCTATCATGTGGGAGTTTTTGAGTTATTTTTAGTAATTAATCGACACAAAATAACACATTTTCCCACTTTGTAACACCATTTTTGATAAACATTTTTATCCACAAGTGGCTATGCCCCTATTTACAAGGGTTTTACACGAAAAAAAGGGTGTTTTTTTCACGACAGCTGTGAATTACTGTGGATAAGTGTGGATAAGGGGGATTTTCTAAACTTAGATGACAAATTGATTCCAGGAAAAAATACGGCAAAAGGCTTGCTAACTAGCTGTTAACCAGTGAGAATTGTAATGAAATTCTTTAGATGAATTACTTGATAACAGGAAGGTTGATAATGAAAGTTGAACCTTTTCCCAACGTACTTTCGGCTTTGATAGTTCCTTTGTGAGCCTCCACCATTGTTTTCACATAGCTTAAACCCAGGCCAAATCCTTTTACATTATGGATATTCCCAGTATGGGCACGATAGAATTTTTCAAAAATCCTCGATAGCGTTTCTTTATTCATGCCAATTCCATTGTCTTCTATGCGAATTTTAAAGTGGTTTGAACTGCTTTCGGTAGATAATTTTATAACCAGGTCTGATTCTTTCGAATATTTTATGGCGTTGTCTAATAAATTGTTGATCAGATTTGTAAAATGTACATCATCAGCTATAATCAGGTCATTTTCTGCATCGAGATGTAATTCTAATTTGCCATTTTTTTCAGCGAGAGGCAGGTTAATATTATTGATGGCATTGTTAATCAATTCATGACCTGAGAGTTTTTTCAAATTCAGCTGAAGCTCTTTTCTATCCAGCATGGCAGCCTGCAAAATGGCTTCCACTTGCTTATTCATTCTTTTATTTTCTTCTCTGATTATATTGGTGAAATAGCCTGATTTTTCTTTGTCTCCAATCACTTTTTCATTCTTCAAGGCATCAACGGCAAGTGAAATGGTGGCTATTGGTGTTTTGAATTCATGCGTCATGTTATTAATGAAATCCGATTTGATTTCACTTAACTTTTTTTGACGTAGCAATGCTCTAATGGTAAGGAAGAACGCTGTAGTAATAATGATTGTAAAAATAATAGTACCTAAAATAAACCAAAATATTTCTTTAAAAACAATAGCTCGTTGATGAGGTACGATAATAACAAGAAATTCTTCTTTTGTAAGGTTTTCATAATTACTTCCTGGAGGAGGTTCCAAGGGAATAGCAATATTTGTATTATGTGCAGAATCCGAAAAATAGCTGAAGAAATATTCACTCTCCACCTGCTCACCGGTTATACTATTATCTGAAACTGCAAATTCAAAATGAATACCTTCCAAGAAATGTTTATCCATTGAATTTCTGATTACAGCTGAAATTTCATCTCTTGTAAAGCGCTGTATTACAGAAGGTCTGAGGATTTCGAGTTTCATTTTTTCATTTGTAAGAAAAAGGTCTTTTTTCTTACCCATGGAAATGAAGCCAGACTTGTCTTCCATCAGCTTCTCAGCTGCTTCTGTAGAGGCTAAAAAAATATTTTCTCTTAATTGTTTCTCTTTTGTTTCTCTTGCCGTTTTCAACCATAAGAATTGAAAATATATTAACCCTAGCAAGGAAAGCGAAATTAAAATTGCGATAGCAGGAAAAACCCTTTTCATTTAAATTAATTTGATGCCTTTGAAATAATATAAGCTAGTTGTTTGGCAAGACGACGCGAAATTAATGCAGAATGACTTACAGCGCCTGTATTTAAAAATTAAATACAAAATTTTAACGAGGCGTTTAATAAATTAGCCGACAAATTAATAACCGAAGCTGATAAATGGTAATTTTGGACAATGATTCAGCCGAAAGAGAATACCATACTTATCGCAGATCCTTTTTTGAAAGATGACAACTTCATTCGTTCTGTCATTTTTTTATGCAGCCATAATGAAGAAGGCAGTTTTGGTTTGGTGTTGAATAAATTATTTGATTTCACATTAAATAATCTGGTAAGCGGAATAGAATCTTTGGATATTCCTGTATTTGTGGGTGGGCCTGTGGCTTTGGATACAATACATTTTTTACACCAATATCCCGATTTGGTTCCCGATTGTCAACAACTTGATGAAAATCTTGCTTGGGGAGGAGATTTTGAAACCATAAAGTCACTTTTGATTTCTGGAGAAATTGATATGCATAAAATCAAATTCTTTATCGGTTATAGTGGCTGGTCAGCAGGTCAACTAGAAAACGAAATTGAAGAAAAGACATGGATAACGTCTGCGGTTACACGAAAAATAATTTTTAATGTGCCCACAAATGAAATCTGGAAACAATCAGTCGTCAATCTTGGCGGAGATTTTGAACAAATGGCCAATTACCCAATAGATCCTCAACTTAATTAAATTTATATCATTGTTATTCGACATTTTAAAATACCCATCGAAATTAGCATTACGCATTTATTGCAGAAAATTGCAAATCAGCGATAAAAAATGGCTAACTCATACTGGGCCACTTTTATTGGCATCCAATCATCCGAATTCTTTTCTGGATGCTATTATTTTAGCAACCATTTTTAAAAGACCTGTTTATTCATTAGCTCGCGGAGATACTTTCAAAAATAAATTCATTGCCAAAATTCTTTACGCGATAAATATCTTGCCGGTTTATAGACTCAGTGAAGGCGCTGAAAATCTAAACAGCAACTACGACACCTTTGCCAAATGTAGAGATATCTTCAGAAAAAATGGTATCGTACTTATATTCAGCGAAGGACTGTGCATCAACGAATGGAAACTTCGTTCACTTAAGAAAGGCACAGCACGACTGGCTTTCAGCAGTTGGCAGGAAGGAATCGACCTTACCATCTTGCCTGTGGGCATCAACTATCATTCATTCAAAACATTTGGTAAAAACGTTCATCTCAATTTCGGAACACCATTTGGAAAAGACGACTTCGATTATCAAAATATGGATGGCAATAGCATTAAAGCTTTCAATGAAAAATTAAAGAGTGAACTAATCCCATTAGTGGAGGATATTGAAGACCATGACAAAGAAAAATTGAAATCTACTTTTGAAGTCAAACATAATCCTGTAAAAAAGAAAGCACTTTTATTTCCGGCTTTTATTGGCAAATGGATTCACGCACCGATTTATATTCCAATTGAAAATTTTACAAAGAAAAAAGCAGGAAAGAGTGATCATTATGATTCTATACTTGTTGGTCTTTTATTTTTGCTTTACCCACTTTATTTAACAGCAATCGCAGCAGCCCTGTATCTATGGCTAGGAAGTTGGTAT
>CALPIT020000015.1 GCA_943323705.2 Streptomyces griseus | reverse complement strand
TAGTTGTAAATTTGAAATCATCCAACGTAATCCCACAATGATAACATACAATTCGCGTTCGATTAAAAACTTTCATAAAAAATACTTTAGTAAATACTACAGGCTTTCGGTTGTTTTATTCGCTATTTCTCTAATCACAATTCCATATAACACAAAGGCTCAGTTCAGAACCTATTCCAATGAATTTTTAAATATTGGTGCAGGTGCACGTGGACTTGCCATGGGTAACGCACAAATCGCTTCTGTTGATGATGCGACTTCTGGGTATTGGAATCCTGCAGGCTTGACTGAAGTAAAAGATCATCCTAATTTGGCGCTCATGCATGCGGATTATTTTGCAGGTATTGCCAAATACGATTATGCAGCATTAGCAGTTCCATCTAAGGATAAAAAAAGTACGCTCGGATTTTCGTTATTAAGATTTGCAGTGGATGATATTCCCAACACGCTGTTTCTTGTGGAGCCTGATGGAAGTTTAAATTATAATAACATCCAATCTTTTTCTTCTGCTGATTATGCATTTTTATTTTCTTATGCGCAGGAATTAAAAAAGACAAATGATTACACATTGAATATTGGTGGTAATGCAAAGGTCATTTACCGAAAAGTAGGTTCATTTGCTAATGCCTGGGGTTTTGGTTTGGACTTAGGCGTAAATATGATTGGAAAAAAATGGCGATTGGCTGCAGTTGCCCGAGATTTGACAACAACTTTCAATGCCTGGTCTTTTAATTTTACCGAACGAGAAAAACAAGTGCTGTATCTCACCAATAACGACATCCCTTTAAAATCAACTGAGCTTACTTCTCCTCGATTGGTGCTTGGTGGCAATTATAAATTTGATATCAACAAATCAGTAAAGCTGTCTACAGAAGCTAATTTGAATCTGACTTTTGATGGCAAGCGTAATACCATTATCAGCTCTAAATTAATGAGTATAGATCCTCACCTCGGTGTAGAAGCAGAAATCAAAAAAGTATTTTTTGTAAGAGCAGGTATCACCAATTTTCAAAAAGCATTGGCTGATGCAGACACTTTGAATCAGAAAAAAGTATGGATTTATCAGCCTTCACTTGGCGCAGGGTTTAAAATTAAAAATGTAACCATTGACTATGCATTTACAAATCTCGCCAATCAGTCGAGTCCATTGTATACTCACGTATTCTCATTAAAATTCAATCTGATTAAAAAGAATGAAAACTAACATTAACAGATTAATTATGGTTAAAAAAATTATTTTCTTTTTCATGTTGCTCACTGCTGCAAAACTTAATGCACAGCTGAACAATAGCTGGATTGATTATAACAAAACTTATTACAAATTCAGAATTGCAAAAGATACGTTGTGCAGGATTCCGCAATCTACACTTGCAGCTGCCGGTTTGAACAACATCAATGCCAATGATTTTCAGTTGTGGAGAAATGGAGTTGAAGTTCGTTTATACACTTCAGTTAGTAATGCAAATTTAGGTCCTTTAGATTTTATAGAATTCTGGGGTGAGATGAATGATGGGAAGCCTGACAATGAATTATTTCGCAACTCCGATTTTCAATTGGCCGATAGATATAGTTTAGAAACAGATACGGTAGCCTATTTTTTGACAGTGAATCCGAGTATTGCCAATTTGCGTTATGTTGTTTCAGGAAATACTGCTCCTAGCAATGCTACTCCTGATGCCTATTTCATGAGGGATGTCGATTTTTATTATAAAGATCAAATCAATAGAGGAGAAGCCAAGCCGGTTGGCGAATATGTTTATTCATCTGCATATGACCCAGGTGAAGGTTGGTCTAGCGTAGCAGTTGCCCCTTGTTGCGATTTGGCAAAAGAGTTTTTCGATTTGAATGTATACATGGCCGGTCCGGCGAATGGTCTTTCTGTAAGAGTAAATGCAGTAGGCGCCGCTCCCAATACCCGAAATCTTAAAATCAAATTGAATCAAAATGACATCACGGCTGCTCCTTATGGAAATGCTGTTAGCATGGATTATTTCAGCTACCAGAAATTGAATCTTCAAAACTTACCACTTTCCTTGTTGCAACAAAACACCAGTTATCTTCCTGTTTTTGTCAATAGCACTTCAACAAATATTTTTGATAGAATTGTAGTCGCCAGTATTGGTCTAACTTATCCGGCTACTTTCAATTTTACCAATGCCAGATATTTTTCATTTAAATTAGAACCGGCTGCTACAGGAAATTATCTGGTCATCGACAATTTTAATTATGGATCAACCGCTCCAGTGTTATACGACATCAGTAATGGGATTCGTTATCTTGGCGAAATCAATTCAACGCCGGGGAAAGTAAAATTTGTATTGCCAGCATCTTCTCAAATACGCAAGTTCAGACTGATGAATCAGGAGAGCCCACATAACATTAACTCACTGACGCAAAGAAATTTTGTCAATCTTTCCAATCCAGATAACCAGGGAAATTATTTGATTGTTACCAATCCAGTGTTGTACAACAATGGTAATGGTATTAATTATGTAGAAGCATATCGTACTTATCGAAGTTCAATTTCAGGCGGAGGATATAATGCAAAAATTTATGACATCAATGAGCTTACGGATCAATTTGGATTTGGTATCAAACATCATCCTGCCTCAGTAAGAGATTTTATTCGTTTCGCATCGACTCAATTTTTTCAAACGCCCAACTACGTTTTCATTTTAGGAAGAGGTGTCAATTACATTGATGAAAGAATGAATGAGTCAGATCCGATAAGTGAGAAATTGAATTTGGTAACTACTTTCGGGTGGCCCGCATCTGATGTTTTATTGGCTTCATCACCCGGATTAGCAGTTCCGTTATTGCCTATCGGTAGGTTAGGTGTAGTTGATGGGGATGAAATAAATGATTACTTACAAAAAGTTATTGAATATGAGAATCTGCAAAATATTCCAGGAGCTACAATTGCAGGAAAAGGTTGGATGAAAAATTTTATTCACGTTGCAGGAGGAAAAGACAGTTTGGAAAATATCACTTTCAGAAATTACATGAATGGTTATAAGCAAATAGCTGAAGATACTTTGTTTGGCGCTCATGTAGAAACTTTTTCCAAAACATCTACAGGAGCCGTGCAACAAGCCAGTAGTCAGCGAATTGAGGATCTGTTTAACGAAGGACTTGGATTAGTTGGTTATTTTGGACACTCTTCTGCAAATACATTTGAATTCAATCTCAGCAATCCAGAGCTGTATCAAAATGCTGGAAAATATCCTTTCTTCAATGTTAGTGGATGTAGTGCGGGCAATTTTTATATTTTTGATCCACTGCGTTTAACCGGCAACTTAACACTTTCTGAAAAATATGTACTCGCTCCACAAAGAGGTAGCATTGGATTTTTGGCTGATACCCATTTTGGCATTCCGCCATTTTTGAATTTCTATAATAATGCTTTGTACACTCGTTTCAGCAAAACGATGTACGGCAACACCATTGGCAATCAGATTAAATCGCTCTCCGCAGAATTAGGCGGCAATAATCCTTCTCTTGATTTCTTTACCCGAATTCATATTGAAGAAATCAACTTACACGCTGATCCTGCATTAAAAATCAATAGTTTCCCCAAGCCCGATTTCGTGGTTGAAGAACCTTCGGTAAAAATCAGCCCAAACATCATTTCAGTGGCAGATGTTAGTTTCAATCTGAAAATTAAAATGCAGAATATTGGTAAAGCAGTAGGCGATTCTATATCGGTTACGGTTAAACGTAAACTGCCCAACGATACCATCAGGATTTTATACAGCAAACTAATACCTGCAATAAAAAGTGTTGATTCAATCGAACTTACGGTTCCAATTATTCCTACTACCGACAAAGGATTAAATCGCATTACTGTTACTTTGGATGCTACCGACAGAATCGAGGAGCAATTTGAAACCAACAACATCGTTACCAAAGATTTTTACATTTTTGAAGATGAACTAAGGCCCGCATATCCTAATAACTTTTCAATCGTCAACAGACAAAACATAAATTTTGTAGCCAATACAGCCAATCCATTAAGTGGCAACAGAGATTATGTAATGGAAATTGATACCACTGAATCGTTCAATTCGCCGTTTAAGAAAATATATAATAAATCGGGATTGGGTGGTATAGTGGAATTTGTCCCCAACAATCTTTCGTTTACAGATAGTACTGTTTATTACTGGCGTGTAGCTATGTTGCCTAGAAATGGTGCTGATTATATCTGGAATGGTTTTTCATTTGTATACTTAGCTAACAGTACTTCAGGCTATAATCAATCTCATTATTATCAATTTCAGAAATCTAATTTTGAAGAAATTCAATTGGATGCGGACAGGATTTTCCGTTTTAAATCAGAGCCTAGAAATTTGATCGTCAGAACAGGATTATTTCCCTATTTTGATTACGACAGAATTAATGTGAATTTGGATTTTAATCAACTTGAACTATATGGCTGTATTTACAATTCCTTACAGTTTTATGTTTTTGATACAGCCACACTGATACCCTGGGCAAATAGAAACGTTTCGGCTACTAATGGCCGTTATGGCAGTTATCGTGTTTGCCGCAATACAGGTATTCAGGATTCTACCAGAAGATTTTTTGAATATCCCTATAATCTGGCCAGTTATAGAAAAAGCGCCATGGATTTCATTGATTCCATTCCTGATGGCATGTATGTTGCAATAACAAATTTGGGAAATAGTTTGTCAACCAACAATTACATCAACCAATGGATGGCGGATACGTTGGCACTTGGGTCCGGAAATTCTTTGTATCACAAATTGAAATCCATTGGGTTTACACAGATTGACAGTTTTACGCGCAATCTACCTTTCCTGTATTTCTTTAAAAAAGGGAGTTCAAGTTTCTCACCTACTCAGGTGATGGGGCCCCAGGATTCATCTTATATCGACCAAACATTTAATTTAAATTCATTAAGTACAGAAGGGAAAATCGAGTCTCCTGTTTTTGGTCCGGCCACACAATGGAGTTCTTTGCATTGGAGAGGCAATTCAGTTGATCCACAGCTTACAGATTCTGTGAAGCTCGATATTTGGGGCATTCGCCAAAATGGTAATGCTCAACAATTAGCAACATTGTATCCCTCAACAGATACCAGTCTTGGTTTCATTGATGCTCGTGAATATCCATTTGTAAAAATTAGAATCAATAATAAAGATGATAAAAACATCACACCAAATCAATTGAGATACCTCCGTATCAATGCTACTCCTGCTCCTGAAGGAGCTGTTGCACCTGGCATTTTATACAATTTTAAAGATACAGTTGAACAAGGTGAACCGATTCATTTCGCACTCTCATTTAAGAACATTAGTGATGTTGCATTTGATAGTTTAATGAAAGTGAAATTCATCATCACAGACCAGAATAATGTTCCGAGAGCAGTGGATATTCCAAAACGAAAAGCTTTGGTTTCAGGAGATACCTTAAATATCTTGTATACCATTGATACACAAAATATGAATCTTGTAGGTGGTTGTACTTTGTTCATTGAATTCAATCCTGATAATGACCAACCAGAAATGTATCATTACAATAATGTATTGTATAAAGACTTTTTTGTAAAGTCAGATAAATTCAATCCACTGCTGGATGTGACTTTTGATGGGGAACATATTTTAAATAAAGACATTGTAGCCAGCAAGCCACAGATTTTTATCAATTTGAAAGATGAAAGCAAATTCATGGCACTTAAGGATACTTCATTGATTAGTTTGCAGGTAAGGTTTCCTGATCAAACATTACGCAACTATTATTTTGGAGATACCATGAGGTTTATTCCTGCAGATTTATCAACAGGAAACAATACAGCGAGCATAGATTTCAAACCTTATTTTTCTGAAGATGGTGAATACGAATTGATTGTTTCAGGAAAAGATGCAGTGGGTAACAAAGCAGGTGATTTGGAATATCATGTAATTTTTAATGTGATTAACAAGCCTATGATTTCCAATATGCTGAATTATCCCAATCCGTTTACACGATCAACGGCATTTGTTTTTACCATCACAGGTGCTCAGGTTCCGCAAAATATCAGAATCCAAATTTTGACCATCACCGGAAAAATCGTTAGAGAAATCACTAAGGATGAACTAGGACCTTTGCATATCGGTAGAAATATCACAGATTTTAAATGGGATGGAACGGACATGTTCGGACAACCACTGGCAAATGGCGTTTATATCTACAGAGTCATCACCAATTTGAATGGAAAATCTCTTGACAAATACAATACACAAGACAATAACACTGATAAATACTTCAATAAAGGGTATGGAAAAATGTATTTGATGAGGTAAATTATCGCATCTGGTAAAATTCAAAAAGGCTGTTTTCATCAAACAGCCTTTTTTATTTTTAACTTCGCGCATCTAAAAAATTACAATGGCTAAAATAGGAATCAATCTTGTTACCGGAAGTTTGCAAAAAGATGAAATCATCGTAGGTATCGATTTAGGTACGACCAATAGTCTGATTGCTATTATTCATCCGGATACCAAACAGGCTGTTGCTTTAAAAGAACATAATGCCACTGCGCTGGTCCCTTCTGTCATTTATTTTGATGAACATGGAGGCGTAATTGTCGGTGATGAAGCCAAATTACATTTGGAAACAGAGCCAGAAAGAACAATTTTTTCTGCAAAAAGATTGATGGGAAAAAGTTATGCGGATGTAAATAACCAATCCGGTTTTTTTTCTTATAAAATAATAGATGACGGAACGGATAGTTTGGTAAAAGTTCAGGTCGGCAATAAGTTTTATTCACCCGTTGAATTGTCTTCATTTATTTTAAAGGAGCTGAAACAACGTGCCGAGCATATCCTTAAAACACCGGTAAATAAAGCAGTAATAACAGTACCAGCCTATTTCAACGATGCACAGCGCCAGGCCACAAGAGATGCCGGAAAATTGGCAGGATTGGATGTGCTCAGAATTATCAATGAACCTACAGCTGCAAGTCTAGCTTGTGGTTTGGGCCAACAAGCATCAACATCCGAATCGCCTGAGTTGGTAGCGGTATATGATTTGGGCGGAGGCACATTTGATGTTTCTATTCTCAGCGTTCAAAATGGCATTTTTGAGGTATTGTCTACAAACGGAGATACCTATCTCGGTGGCGATGATTTTGATAAAGCTATCATTCAACATTGGATTGAAAAACTAGGAATTGATGAAAAAATGCTACATGAAAACAAAGCATTTGCTCAAACATTAAGATTGAAAGCAGAGACAGCAAAGCAATATTTAAGTAATGCCGATGTATTTGAAGACATGATAAATGATAAGCCATTAGTTTTAACTAAAGGAGAATTTGAAGATTTGATAATGCCATTTGTTAGCAAAACAATTGATTGTTGCCAAAAGTCATTGAAAGATGCAGGTGTTGAAAAATCAGCCATTCATAATATAGTAATGGTTGGAGGTAGCACCAGAGTGCCATTGGTGAAACATATGGTGGGTGAATTTTTTGGTAGGATGGTAAATGACAAATCAGATCCGGATTTGGTGGTGGCATTAGGTGCAGCCATTCAGGCTGATGTACTTGCCGGAAACAATAAAGATTTATTATTGCTCGATATTACGCCATTAAGTTTGGGTATAGAAACTGCCGGTGGGCTGATGGATGTACTGATTCCAAGAAACGCAAAAATTCCTACAAAAGCTGCCAGACAGTACACCACTCAGGTTGATGGGCAGGCTTCTATGAGAATCAGTGTTTATCAGGGAGAACGCGACCTTGTAAAAGACAATCGAAAATTAGCTGAGTTCAACCTCACACAAATTCCGGGTATGCCCGCAGGTTTGCCTAAAGTTGAAGTTGGATTCTTAATAAATGCAGACGGTATATTAACTGTGAGCGCCAAAGAATTGAGAAGTGGTGTTGCTCAACATATTGAAGTCAAACCTCAATACGGACTCACAGACAAAGACGTTGAAAATATGCTCATGGATTCTATCAATAACGCTCAGGCGGATATTGCCATTCGTGCTTTAACAGAAGCCAGAACAGAAGGGGAGCAATTACTCAAAACAACAGAAAGTTTTTTGCATAAAAACTCAACTTCATTATCACAAGATGAGTTGCTTCAAACGGCAGCCGCTATGCAAGCTTTGCAATTAGCAATAACGATGGATAACAAAGACCTTGTCCATGAAAAAATAGAAGCATTAAACGAAGTCTCCAGGCCTTATGCCGAAAGAATTATGGATCAGGCAGTAGCTGCTGCTATTAAGGGGAAGGTCGTTTAAACATCATGATCAATAAGTAAATCAGGCACAATAGGATTGCAAACTTGCTGAAATCAAATGCTCCCATTACACTTCGAGGGATAAATTCAAATTTCACAAAGTTTTTTCCAGGCTCAAGCTTCACAGCATTAAACACTCCTTTATAAGCAATGGGTTTTCTTCTTTCGCCATTTACTGTACAAATCCAGTGTGGATATATATTCTGTTGATAAACAAGTGTGTCGGGCTTATTATTATATACAGTCAGGTCAATGAAATTTCCTTTGTAATATGTAAATCTTAAATCTTGTATGCAAGAATCCCCGGTTCCGAAAATATAAGGCTTATCGCAACAAATACTAAGAGAATCTTTAAACACAGTTTTTGAAATATTGAGCTCGACAGGGTAAAACGCTTTTGTATCAACTCCAATTTGTTTACTAAAAAAACTCCAGTCGCCAACTAGTTTATTATACCTGTCAGATGAGGTTGGGTAAAGACTGTAAATAGGAACCCTGTAAGGAAGTCGCAAGCCATCAGGAGATTTTTTTATGGTTCTGTCAACTTCACGTAATGAGTTTTGTCCTACACCTGTGAAAGGAATGTTTAATAGCGTAGCCAATACCATTTCAATAGCAACCAGTTTAATCAGTTCTTTATAGGTTCGGGATTTCAAATTAGATTTTATCGCATTCCAAAATCCTAATTGAATAAAAGCTTGTATGAGTAATGCATCAAAAATACTAAAATGATCAACCAGTGTTTTGAGCTTGCCCGAAAAGCTGGGAGCACTTAAAATTGAACTAAAATTGAAAACAAAACTATTTTGCGTAATGGCAATTCCGATGATTCCGACAGCAAGAGCCACATACATCACTAATTGAAGTATGTAAAAAGTTTTCCTGTATGCTTCTGTGAAGTTTTTCTTTTCGATGATGTAATTGTTCATCTCAAATGCGGCAAATAGAATAAAAGAAAATAAGGTAAAAATCATAAATGTACCGGATAGCCTTACATAACCAATAAAGGGAAGAACAGTACAAGTTATGTATTTGAAAATACCGCCTAGAGATAAGAGTAAAAAGAACAGTCCAACGTAAAGAAAAAATTTCTGATAGTTGCTTTTGTTTTGTCTGATACCGGCAATAAAAAAAAGAAGCAGCGTAAGTCCAAAATAAGCATTTCTCATTGAAATATCTGTACCGAAAAAAGCATCTCCTTTTACAGTCGCCAATGGAAATAAAAATGAAATGATACTTTGAAAACTAAATGGGTTGATAATTAAACTAAGACTTTCAATTTTTTTTCCTCTGGTCATAAATGGAATGATATCAGCATAACCTACAATCATACCAAAACTGAATATCAGCAATAGTCCCAGCATCCAGGCATTTTTTCTAAGAAAAGATTTAGGCCTGAAAGATTCCGGGTCTTCGTTTCTTTTTTGAAAATAGAAAAACACAACATAAGCAACGAAATAATAAACAAATCCAATGATCATTCCTGGATGCGCACTAGAAAGAAATAGATAAAATATGAAGGCACAAATGACATTGTTTTTCAAACTGAATTTATTTATGAGCTGATTATAAGCCCATATGCACCAGGGTAAAAAAGCAGCGGCGCTAATCCAGTTAAAATGTTGTAAGTGAGCAACCATAAACCCTGAACATAAATAGGATATGCCGGCAATGTATGATACTGTTTTTGTAAATCGGTAAGAACGGCAAAGTTGGTACATCCCTATGCCTGAAAGAAAAATATAAAATAGTAATTCAATGGTAAAGCTATATGCATTATACTTGAACAACAAAGCCACAAACCAAGTGATGGGGCTCCAGAATCCACTATTCATATCTCCATATTGCGGCAAACCAAAATTGATGAAGGGATTCCACCAAGGCATGCTTTTATTGTTCACAGCTTCGCTGATGTAAAATTTAGAAGGAAAATAGCCTGTAAAAGCATCGTTTTTCAATGAGAAAATAAAAGTACTCAAAGGCAAATATGCCACTATGATAATACCGAGAAAAACCAATATTGTTTTGGGTGTAATTCTTCTTGATCTTGATTTTCTTTTAACTTGCATCCGATAAAAATAAAAATTTCTGAAAAAAAATGAGTGAACGTACATTTGATAACTTCGATCAACATGCCTCACAATACCGCAAGATACACTCTCAGAATGTAAAGATATCAGGTGCAGATAGTTTTTATTTTGCTGCTCATAAAGTTGACACGCTTAAAGCCTTTGAAAAAAATAATACAATCAGGATATTGGATATGGGTTGTGGTGATGGCGCTGTTGCCATGTTTCTTGAAAAAGAATTCCCTTCCTTCAAAATAAATGCGATTGATATTTCTGCAGAAAGTATTGCTTTGGCTAATCAAAGAAAATTAACACACACTACATTTGAACAATACGACGGAAAAATAATACCATACGATAATGATAGCTTTGAAATCGTAATCATCGCATCCGTATTGCATCATATTGATTTCAATTGGCATCGTCAATTCTTGCAGGAAGTGCACAGGGTTTTGAAAATAGGAGGGCGTATATACATTTTTGAACATAATCCGGCTAACCCAATTACAAGATATATTGTTAGAACTTGTGTGTTTGATAAAGATGCCAAATTGCTTAGCGCTTCCTATACTCTTGACTTGCTTAAGCATTGTGGATTCGGGAATATGACAAGGAAATACATGTTGTTTTTTCCACGAATGAAATGGTTGAAACCTTTACACAAATTAGAAAACCATTTGCAAAATATACCTATCGGTGCTCAGTACATGATAAGAGCTGAAAAGTAAAATTAGCAGTTTGATTTTTTAATAATATACAATTGTCGTTGTTTCACATTCTCATTAATGCGACTGATGTATTCTCCGATAATGCCAATGCTCAACAATTGAATACCTCCCAGGAATAAAACAGTTACCATGATTGAAGTCCAACCGGTAATGGTTTGATGCCATACAAATTTTGCCATCAATACATAAATAATCATCACAAATGAAATCAATGAAACCAAAATGCCACTGACACTTGCAAATTTCAAAGGAAAATTAGAGAAACTGGTAATGCCATCAATAGCAAAGCGAAACATCTTCTTGTAGCCAAAATTTGAATTTCCATTCTTTCTACTTTCTCTTTCATATTCAACATGAGACTCTTTAAATCCTAGCCATGCAATTTGCCCCCTTAAAAATTTGGATCGATCATTCATTTTCAAAAGTTCATCTGCAACTTTTCTGTTGATGATTCTAAAATCACCAGTATCAACTGGAATTGAAATAGCGGTGATGGAATTTAATAGTCTGTAAAAAATCGCGGCTGTAGATTTTTTTAAAAAAGACTCACCTTTTCGGATTTTACGTTTCGCATATACAACATCGTTACCTTCTTTTATTTTATTCCAAAGGTTTTCAATTTTTTCCGGAGGGTCCTGCAAATCACCGTCTATTAAAACGATTGTATCACCAGTTGATTTTTCAATGCCAGCAAATAATGCTGCCTGATGCCCAAAATTTCTGCTGAAGCTGA
Source organism: Streptomyces griseus (assembly GCA_943323705.2). Lineage (GTDB taxonomy): Bacteria > Bacteroidota > Bacteroidia > Chitinophagales > Chitinophagaceae > Ferruginibacter. The sequence continues at coordinate 7,034 of CALPIT020000015.1, read as the reverse complement.
TATATTTAAGACGTTCATCAGAAGTTGCAATTTTTTCAATAACCTGTAGTGTATTGTCCTTACTGCCATCATCAACAAGGATGATTTCATATGAAATGCCACAAGATTCACAAGTGTTTTTTATACGATTGTACAATTCAAACACATTTTCTTCTTCATTAAGTAAAGGCGCGATTATGGATAGTTCTATTTTCAATACATTGTTTTTTAGGAAACTTGTTGAATTCTGTTTACATATTTTCCAATCATATCAAACTCAATATTGACAATAGAGCCAGCTTCTATGTAAGAGATATTGGTATGATGGTAAGTATAAGGGATGATAGCAACGGTAAATTCATTTTCTTTAATATTGAAACATGTGAGGCTGGTTCCATTTATGGTAATGGATCCTTTTTCAATAATAAGACTTGCAAATTTTTTATCAAATTGAAATGAATATTCCCAACTTCCGTCTCTTTCCGTAACATTTATACAATTTGCAGTGGTATCCACATGTCCCTGTACAATATGACCGTCTATTCGACCATTGAATTGAAGACATCTTTCCAAATTGATAAGGGTCCCGATTTTCCAGGTGCTTAAGTTGGTTTTTTTTAATGTTTCTTCAATTGCAGTTACGAGATGCGTATTGTTTCCTAACTGTTCAACTGTTAAACAAACGCCATCGTGACTTACACTTTGATCAACTTTTAGCTCGGGGGAAATAGACGATTCTACGTAGAAACTTCGATTGGTTCCGCTGATTGTAATGTCTTTGATGATGCCTTTTTGTTCGATTATTCCTGTAAACATGCTCAAATTTCGGATTTTAATAGAGATAATTTTTTATTTTGTAAATAAATCTTCTATATTTGCCTCCCGTTTAAAACAAATTATTTCACTAAAGGAGGTATTTACAACATGTTAATTATTGATTCAAAAGACTGCGAAAACATCGACAAGGCTCTCAAAAAGTACAAAAAGAAATTTGAGAAAAGTCGTATTCTGTTGCAACTGAGAGAAAGACAGGCATTCATCAAGCCATCTATCAGACACCGCACTAAAGTTTTGAAAGCAGTTTACAAGCAACAGCTTGAAACCGGAAAACTAGATTAATAAATTTCCTTTCCAAACATATTTACCGACATCCATAGTTAATACATAACTTTGGTTGTCGGTTTTTTTATGCAATTCCATTCCGTAAAACATATCACCACATTTCTTGATTATCTGAAATTTCAGAAGCGATATGCCCGACATACCATTACCTCTTATGAAAATGATTTGATCTCTTTCTTTGATTTTCTTGCTATTCAGTTTAATGAAACTTCAATAAAAAATATCAAGCCCGCATTTGTGAGAAGCTGGCTCGCAGATTTAAAATCAAATGATTTAACCTCCAAATCAATCAACAGAAAAATATCTACTTTAAAAACATTTTTCAAATATTTAATTAGACAAGCTGAGCTGGAAGTTAGTCCGATGACGACTATTGTTTCTCCCAAACAAAATAAAAGATTGCCTCAGTTTGTAGACAAAAGAGATACCGCCACGCTTTTTACCCATGTTGAATTTACTGATGATTGGAAAGGTTTAACTGAAAGAATGGTGCTGTCATTATTATATAACACTGGCATGCGTCAGGCCGAACTCATCGGACTTAAAGAAGATTATATTGATTATTCAAAGCACACAATCAAAGTATTGGGAAAAGGGAACAAAGAAAGAATCATTCCTGTTAGTGAAGAATTAATCAACGAAATCAAAGAATATCGCAGGTTAAAGTATGAAACACTTGAAAAACAGGATAAAGTATTCTTGTTGGTAAGGGAAAATGGAGTCCCTTTATATCCAAAATGGGTGTATAACTGTGTAAACAAATACCTTTCACTAGTCACAACGATTGATAAAAAAAGTCCACACATACTCAGACATACATTTGCCACACATCTCAGCAATAATGGAGCTGATTTGAATGCTGTTAAGGAGTTGTTAGGCCACAGCAGCCTTGCCGCCACACAGATATATACCCACAACACCATCGAAAAGCTAAAGGATATTTACAAGAAGGCACATCCAAAAGCCTGATCCCCCAAATGATAATATTTTGCGAATCTGTATAATTTTTTTTTGAAACCATCGTTTTAAAGACTAAATTACTATTGCTTAATTGTAGCCAATTCACAACTGCAATTACCTATGAATTTGAAGAATATTATCATCATTTAAACCACATTTTATGAACGTAAACATTCAAACCGTGCATTTTGACGCGGATGTAAAATTGAAATCTCACATTGAAAAGAAAATCGAAAAACTAAATCAGTTTCACGACAAAATAACCAAAGTCGACATTTATTTGAAGCTAGATAACATTGTACACAACATAAAAGATAAAATTGTAGAGATAAAAGTAGATATTCCCAGACACCAATTTTTTGTAAAACAAACATGTAAGTCTTTCGAGCAAAGCTTTGAAATGGCTATGGAATCAGTAATTAATCAGATGAAACGAAAAAAACAAAAGAATCTGGCCTGATGAGGCAGCTCAAAAAATAATATAAAAGTCTCTCCAAATCGGGGAGATTTTTTTATTTTAAAAAGTCTGAAAAAAAATTGCTTACATTTTTTTGCTATTAATCATTTTCACTTACCTTTGCCTTCCGAAAAAAAAGATAGAGCCTTTTTGTGCTTTTTTTTGGAGAGTTCTTTAGAAGATAACAATGTAAAAGAAAAGTTGAAGGATGGCTAATAAGAATAGTCATTTTAAACAGATTATCCATAGTAATTATAAGCCGAAGTAGCTCAGTTGGTAGAGCAACTGATTTGTAATCAGTAGGTCGGGGGTTCGACTCCCTTCTTCGGCTCATTTTTCGAAGGGCAGTTACCAGAGTGGCCAAATGGGGCGGACTGTAAATCCGCTGTCTTTCGACTTCGGTGGTTCGAATCCACCACTGCCCACAGTTCTTTTCATCGTTTAAGTTCGGATAACTTCAAACATTGAATAACAGACGTTGAACGTTTATTGCGGAAGTAGCTCATTTGGTAGAGCGATAGCCTTCCAAGCTATAGGTGGCCGGTTCGAGCCCGGTCTTCCGCTCACTTGATTTCTTTAAATGAATAAACATCAGAAAGAAATCTGGAAATGCTCTGCAAGCCGTGGTAGCTCAGGGGTAGAGCACTTCCTTGGTAGGGAAGGGGTCGTGAGTTCGATTCTCACCTATGGCTCAAAGAAAAAATAAGACGAAAGTCTTTTAATATTATAAAGTCAAAGATTTGCAGACTTTTAAAAAAATGCAAATCGAAAAATTTTCAAAACAACACAATTTAAAATTTAAACAATGGCAAAAGAATCATTCAAGAGGGATAAACCCCATCTTAACGTTGGTACCATCGGTCACGTGGATCATGGAAAAACAACACTTACAGCCGCTATAACCGATGTTTTGTCAAAAAAAGGTTTAGCGGAGAAAAAAAATTACGATGATATTGATGGTGCTCCTGAAGAAAAAGAAAGAGGTATCACAATCAATACTGCACACGTAGAATACGCAACTGCTACTCGTCACTACGCGCACGTAGATTGTCCGGGTCACGCGGATTACGTTAAAAACATGATTACTGGTGCTGCTCAAATGGATGGTGCTATCCTTGTAGTTGCGGCTACTGATGGTCCAATGCCACAAACTAAAGAGCATATCCTATTGGCTCGTCAGGTAGGTGTACCTCAAATCGTAGTTTTCATGAACAAGGTTGATCTTGTTGATGATCCAGAATTACTTGAATTAGTTGAAATTGAAATCCGTGAATTACTTTCTTCATATGGTTTCGACGGAGATAACACTCCAATCATCCAAGGATCTGCTACTGGCGCTTTAGCTGGTGAAGACAAATGGGTTGCTAAAATCGATGAGTTGATGGATGCTGTTGATAGCTACATTCCATTACCTCCAAGATTAGTTGATTTGCCTTTCTTGATGAGTGTTGAGGACGTGTTCTCTATCACTGGTCGTGGAACTGTTGCTACTGGTCGTATCGAAAGAGGCCGTATCAAAGTTGGTGAAGGTATCGAGATCGTAGGTTTACAAGAAAAACCATTGTCTTCTACCGTAACTGGTGTTGAAATGTTCAAAAAATTATTGGACGAAGGTGAAGCTGGAGATAACGCTGGTTTATTGCTTCGTGGTATTGAAAAGACTCAAATCCGTCGTGGTATGGTTCTTTGCAAACCAGGTTCAATCACTCCACATACTCAATTTAAAGGTGAAGTTTACGTATTGAGCAAAGAAGAAGGTGGACGTCATACTCCATTCTTCAACAAATATCGTCCTCAATTCTATTTCCGTACTACAGACGTTACTGGTGAAGTAACTTTGAACGAAGGTACAGAAATGGTTATGCCTGGCGATAATACTAACCTAAATGTTACACTTATCCAACCAATCGCGATGGAAAAAGGTTTGAAGTTTGCGATTCGTGAAGGTGGTCGTACAGTAGGTGCAGGTCAGGTTACTGAGATCGTTAAATAAGTTTTTGCGAAAGCAGAAAGTTCTTAAAAAGATAATAACTATCTTTGATTTTATAAACTAAAAGCTGTCCTGAGAATATCGGGATAGCTTTTAGCTTTCTACGGGCATGGTGCAACGGTAGCATACGGGTCTCCAAAACCTTTGATCTGGGTTCGAATCCTAGTGCCCGTGCGAATTAAGTTGCAGGTTTAAAATATGATGTTTGAGTTTATTTTTGAACATTTCTTTAAACTTAAAAAGATTTAAAAAAAATATATGAACAAGTTCACAACGTTTTTAAGAGAATCCTACGAGGAGCTTACCGAACAGGTTAGTTGGCCAAAATGGGAACAATTGCAACAATCAACAATGATTGTACTTGGCGCTACTCTTTTCATTACTGCTATTGTAGCTATAATGGACTTCATCGCTAGCGGTTCAATGAAATTTATTTACTCTTTATTCAAGTAATCATGGAAACAACATCTGTTGAAAAGATAGAAAAAGCTGAGAAAGAGTCTAAATGGTATGTTCTCAGAGTCGTAAGCGGAAAAGAACGCAAAGTAAAAGAATATCTGGATAAAGATATTATCCGCAATGGTTGGGATAAAGTAATCAAACAAATTTTTCTTCCTGTAGAAAAAGTTTATAAAGTTGCCAATGGAAAAAAAGTAATGCGTGAGCGTAACTTCTATCCTGGTTATATCATGATGGAAGTGGCAGATAATAAACTAAGTGATGATATCATTCAACACGTAAGCAATATCAGCAATGTTATGCATTTTCTTACAGACGGAAAAGGGTCTAAAGGGAACATTATCTGCTTAAGAAAATCTGAAGTGAATAAGATGCTTGGCAAAATGGATGAAATGAGTGATCTAGGTGGTGTTACCATGAGCGAACCTTTTATTATCGGTGAAACAATCAAAATTATTGATGGTCCATTTAACGACTTTAATGGTGTTATCGAAGAGGTAAGCGATGAAAAGAAAAAATTGAAAGTACAGGTGAAAATATTCGGAAGAGCTACTCCTGTAGAGTTAAGTTACATGCAGGTAGAGAAAATTTCTTAAATATTCAGAAAAAAAATTACATCGCCCCGAAAATTCGGGGCGTTTTTTTTTGCTGTAACAATGAAATGAATTAGCTTTGCCGCCCCAATTAGTTCTTTATCGGAATTTGTTCTTAAATGAACAGGTTTGGGAGTCCGGGCAATTGTTCGGACGTTATCACCAAAAAAATTAAAAACATGGCAAAAGAAATTACCGGCTTTGTCAAGCTCCAATGTAAAGGAGGACAAGCCAACCCAGCGCCACCAATTGGTCCTGCGCTTGGTTCTAAGGGTGTAAACATCATGGAGTTCTGCAAGCAATTCAATGCGAGAACACAGGATAAACCCGGAAAAGTATTACCTGTATTGATTACAGTGTATGCAGACAAATCCTTCGAATTTATTATCAAAACCCCTCCAGCTGCAGTACAGTTGATGGACGCTGCAAAAATCAGTAGCGGAAGTAAAGAACCTAACCGTGTAAAAGTGGGTAAAGTTTCTTGGTCTCAAATTGAAGAAATTGCAAAAGATAAAATGTCGGATTTAAACGCATTTACTTTGAAAAGTGCAATGACCATGGTAGCAGGAACAGCTCGCAGTATGGGTTTAAATGTTGAAGGAACAGCTCCTTGGGATAATAATTAATCGTCAACCTGCCTTAATTGGCAATTAAATTTTTTTAAAAATGATCACTAAAAAAAGAAAAATAGCAAACGCTAAGGTTGACGCCAACAAAGCATATTCGCTTAAGGAGGCCTCAGCTCTAGTAAAACAAATTAATACAACAAAATTCGACAGCTCTGTTGATCTTCACGTTCGTTTGGGCGTAGATCCTAAGAAAGCTGATCAAGCGATTCGTGGTACAGTATCTCTTCCTCATGGTACTGGTAAAACTAAAAAAGTACTTGTATTGTGTACTCCCGACAAAGAAGCCGAAGCAACAGCTGCAGGTGCTGATTTCGTGGGTTTGGACGAATTCATTTCAAAAATTGAAAGCGGTTGGACAGACATCGATGTTATCGTTGCTACTCCTTCAGTAATGCCTAAAATCGGTAAATTGGGTAAAGTGTTAGGTCCTCGTAACTTAATGCCAAATCCTAAAACTGGTACGGTTACTAATGATGTAGCTGGTGCGGTAAATGACCTTAAAGGTGGTAAAATTGCATTCAAGGTTGATAAAGTGGGTATCATTCATGCTTCTATCGGACGTGTAAGTTTCGCACCTGAAAAGATTGCTGAAAATTGCCAGGAATTTATTAATGCTATCATTAAACTAAAACCTGCAACTTCAAAAGGTACTTATCTTAGAGGTGTTAGCATGGCCAGCTCAATGAGCCCTGGTATTGCAGTTGATACAAAATCTGTTCAAAACTAAATCTCAATCGCTTGGGCTTTAGCCCAGGGAAAAAATATTTTTTATGACTAAGCAAGAGAAAAATGAAGTGATAGAATTGCTCAAAGGCAAATTCTCTCAATACAACAACTTCTACATT
>CALPIT020000014.1 GCA_943323705.2 Streptomyces griseus | reverse complement strand
GTGGATTTATAAAACTGTGAGATTGAAATCATAGTTTGGAAAAAATGAATTTTTTAAAAAAGGCAGTCTGTAAATACTAGACTGCCTTTTTTATTGAAATCGATTATGATTCTTGGGTTTTAATTTTTTTACAATATTTTGAGGATACCTATTTATCTGATTTTTTAAAGTTTGATGATTTTTCTTACACCTAAAGATTTGTTATTGCCAATTTTGACAAAGTAAATTCCAGGCGCTAAATTTTCATTAATTATAAACTTGTTGTAATCAGTTTGTTTTTCAATCTTTTTAATCAATAAGCCCTGATTATTGTAAAGATTAATAAAATTGACGTTTTTAATTTTATTATCAATTGTTATATTGAAATTTCCTGTTGAAGGGTTAGGGGAAACCGAAATTAAATTCTCATTTAATGATAATTTTGACCCTGTTAAGGAGTCATCAATTTCATTATTATTATTATTTCTAGCTGTACAAATAATAGTGCTAGGTAGTATAGTCACATTCGTTATTGAAGAATCTCCGTTTGCATCTTTTACTGCAAGTCTATAAGTTGCTGGACCCAATAAATTGAAGAAATTATTAGTACTGTATCCGTATGTATTAATTCTATAATTATATGGTGCTCTCCCACCTGTTGCACCAACTGTGATTGTCCCATTCCAAACCCATCTGCAGGTATTGTGTGTAACAGAAACAATTACAATACTAAGTGGTAAAGGTTGTGTAATAGTAATAGACTTATTAAGAATACAGCCTCTTGAGTCTTTGATATTGATATTGTGTGTTCCTGCGGGAATGTTTGAAAATGATGTTCCTGATTGATAATTGCCATTATTAATAGCATACGTGTATGGCGACTGACCACCAGTAACAGCTGAAACAGTAACAGTTGTTGTACCGCCATAATTTGCGATGGTGCCTGAACTAACATTAGCAGTAACTGCCGTTGGCTGACTAACAGTTATACTAGTATTCGCTGTAACTCCGTTTGAATCTGTTATCAAGTAATTGTATGTGCCTGCAGAAACCGTGAAACTTCCAACGCCAGTATAAGGTGGCGTTCCTCCCGCTCCTGTTACATTTACTGTAGTCGAACCTCCATTACAATTTATAGCAGCAGTAATACTTGATGTTGCAGTTAATAAAGCCGAAGGTTGAGAAATGATTTTTGTTGCGGAAACCACGCACGCATTTGCATCTTTTACATAAACTGTATGAGTACCTGCAATAACATTTGTAAATGAATTTGAAGTTTGATAAGAACCATTGTTAAGTTTATAAGTGTAGGTTCCTATTCCTCCTAAAGCAGTAGCGGTAATTGTAGTTGTTCCGCCAAAAGTGATAATTCTACCTGATGTTATAGTTGGTACGATGGCTGTTGGTTGGGTAATGACAAGCGTAATTGATTTTACAGAACCTACAGCATCAGTGACTGTATAAGTTTGTGTGCCTGAGGTTGCTACGAAAGTTCCGGTTCCTGTATAAGGAGATGTCCCTCCTGTTGCAGCTACAACAACATTTACATTCCCTCCATTACACAAAATATTTCCTGATGGAGTTGCAGTCATGTTTAAAGTACTTGGAGGCTGTGTAATGGTAACTGATTTGTTAATGATGCAACCTCTGCTATCTTTTATATTAACATCATGGATACCCGCACCTATATTACTAAATGTATTTGATGTTTGATATGCGCTTCCGTTAATTGAATAAGTATATGGGGAACGGCCATTAGCAGCGTTAGAAACTGTTACTGTAGTTTTAGCTCCATATACTGAAATAGTACCTGCAGTTACTGTTGCAGTAATTGCGGAATATTGATTAATTGTGATGCTTGACGAAGATCTTACACCATTCGAATCTGTAACTGAATAGGTATAAGTTCCCGCACTGACAGTAAAAGAACCTGTTCCTGTGTAAGGTGGTGTGCCACCGGTTGCGGTAACATTTACAACAGCTGTTGATCCGTTGCAAATTGTGTTAGTAGGTGTAGAAATGTTTGCTGTTAGTGCCGATAATGGTTGTGTAATAACAATAACACTAGAAGCGATACAGCTGTTTGCATCTTTAACATACACAGTATCTCTACCCGCAGGAACTCCTGTAAAGGTGTTAGAGGTTTGATAAGTGCCCCTGTTCAGTTTATAAGAGTAGGCTCCAGTTCCTCCAGTTGCATTAATAGTTATGGTTGTTGTTCCTCCAAATGAAATAATCCTGCCGGCTGTTATAGTAGGTGAAATAACCGTTGGTTGTGATAATGTTATAGATGCTGTTCTAACTGTGCCTACTGCATCCGTAACTGTATAAGTATAGGTTCCCGCAGGTACATTAAAGCTACCAGTGCCTGTATAAGGAGGAGTCCCACCTGTCGCTACTACGTTTACAGTTACGGAATTGCCATTGCAAAGTATTGGCCCTGATGCTGTTGCTGTACAATTAAGTGTGGATAGAGGTTGTGTGATAGTTATTGAGTTTGTTTTTAAACAACCTTTTGAATCCTTTGAAGTAACAGAATATGTCCCTGCTGGAATGTTACTAAATGTATTTGTCGATTGATAAATACCATTGTTAAGTGAATATGAATAAGGATTTGTTCCACCTGAAGCAGTGGTTGTGATTGTTGTAGTACCACCATAAGTAGAAATTGTTCCAGATGATAGAGAAGAGTTCAGCACTGCTGGTTGAGATACAACAATGTTGGTTGTATTTGTTACGCCATTAGAATCGGTTACAGTATAATTATATGTTCCTGCAGCTACAGTAAATACTCCTGTTCCTGTATATGGGGCTGTACCTCCTGTTGCTGAAACATTAATTGTTGCACTACCACCAAAGCATGCAACAGAGTTGGTCATTGTTGCAGTTGCTGTAAGTGCTGAAAGTGGTTGTGTTATGGTGATGATGCCTGATGCCACACATCCGTTAGCATCTTTAACGTATATCGTATCTCTACTTGCTGGAACTCCAGTAAACACATTTGAGTTCTGATAGGCGCCTCTGTTTAGTTTGTATGTATAAGCTCCTGTTCCGCCTGTAGCCGTAACCGTTATTGAAGTAGTTCCTCCAAAAAAAATGATTCTTCCTGCTGATATTGTTGGTACAATTGAATTAGGTTGAGATATTGTAATGGTTGTTGTTTTTACAGCCCCTACAGCATCGGTAACTGTGTATGTGTATGTTCCCCCCGTAACTGTAAAAGTTCCAGTGCCCGAATATGGAGAGGTTCCACCAGTTGCCGTTACGGTAACTGTCACAGTGCTACCATTACATAAAATTGTACCGGTAGATGTTGATGTACAATTAAGAGTACTTAGAGGTTGGGTAATTGAAATTGTTTTTACTACCGTACATCCTCGTGCATCTTTAATAGTTATGTTATGATTTCCTGCACCAACATTACTAAAACTACTGCTTGTTTGAAAGATACTACCATTTAGTGAGTATGAATATGGACTTAGTCCATTGGATGCATTAGAAACCGTTACAGTTGTTTTTCCTCCATAAGCAGAGATTGTCCCAGAAGATACATTTGCAGTAATGGCAGCGTATTGAGAGATGGTAATACTTTTTGAAGCAGTAACGCCATTAGAATCTATGATTGTGTAAGTGTATGTTCCTGCAGTAACTGTAAAATTACCTGTACCTGTATAGGGAGCTGTTCCGCCAGAACCGGTAACAGTAATAATTGTTGTAGCGCCATTGCAAATTGTTGTTGCAGCAGTGGTTGCATTTGCTACAAGTGGGGCGGATGGTTGTGTTATTGTTATATAGCCTATTGCAATACATCCATTAGCATCTTTCACATAAATGGTATCGATTCCTTTTGTAACATTGGAAAAGATATTTGAAGTTTGATAGCTTCCACTATTAAGTTTGTAAGTATAAATGCCAGTACCTCCAGTAGCCGTTACCGTTATGGTGGTTGTGCCTCCATAAACAATTATTCTGCCTGCAGTAATAGTAGGACTAATTGCAGTGGGTTGAGAAATAGTTACAAAAACAGTATCTCTGGTTCCGGTAGCATCTGTTACAATGTAATTATAAGTGCCTGCACTAACTGTAAAAGTACCAATGCCATTGTAAGGTTGAGTGCCACCTGTAGCGCTAATCGTAACAGTTGTTGTATTCCCATAACAATTTATTGCGCCCTGTGTTGCGGTTGCATTTAATGTGGGTGAAACAATTGATGGAGAATTTACTGAATACAATCCAATATCAGGATTACCAGTAAATGAAGTTCCATCAAAGTCTTTATATAGTCCTACACTTGTTCCAGCACCAATAGCAGGACTACCTGAAAAAAGATGAAGATCCCAGTTTTCAGGTAATGCTGCGGAAGTATCTAAAAATATTCGATTGGTAGTTGATAATTCTCCTGTTCCTAAAATTCCGCCTAATGATGTAGGGTTTAAAAAACCTCCTTTTATGTAATATATATTGTTCCTGTGTTTAAATTTATTTCTTGTTTTATCATAAATAATTTGGTCGCCAACTGTACTGTAAAAAATATTATTTCTTAAATCAACAAGTGTGTCAGCATTACCTCTAATATTATCATCAGCATATTGTACTGATGAACGATGACCGGAATAATTACAGTATGGAGGGTTTATAGGATTACTCCAGCTTGTATCTGTTATTGGTAAGGCATTATTAGGACACTTGATTTGGCTTTTAAAAAACCACCATTTATAATTCCTATTCGCATCTCCTCTGAAAGATTGGCCATCATTATATAAATCATATCCGAAATTTGGACCGGAAATTCTAGAAGAGTTATTATTTATAAAGACATTGTTGTAGCAAGCGATATTTCTATTGTTACCTCTAAAAACAGAGGTAGGGCTGCCATGGATATAACCCATTTGCCCGCAATTAATTACTTTATTGTAAGCGAAAGTATCATACCATGATCCAGAAAGAGTGTCATATTGATCTAAATTGCCAATCTCAAACATTCCGGAACAATCTATAATTGTATTATAAGAAAATTTAGAATATTTCACACAAAACATATCAAAAGCTACACCGCCTAAACCATTGGAACTGCTAAATCTTCCGCTTTTGCCCCAAGCACCTTTGATATAATTATAACTAATATTAATTCTAAATCCATTTATTGCATCAAATGCTCCGGCCATAATGTCGTTGTTGCCCGTTGTGTCATTTGTTGATTTTAAATTTTCAATAGTGTTGTAAATTAAATTAGAGTTTTCTGCTGCAACTGAGCCAAAAGCAAATGAGACATTATTAAAGTAACAATTTTTAACAGTGAAGTTTTTAACCATCCACTTCCTATTGGCTGTGTCTTTATGAGACCCGAATATAGTATCAATGCCATTGCTCGCTAATTTCGTTTGTGTCCATTCTCCTAATATTAATGCACTTCTTGTATAAGCTGCATTTGCTTTATCTGCTTGAGGAAACCTATAGTCATTAAATTGTAAACCATCAAGTACAATCCAACTCACTCCAGCAAATTCGAAAACATTGTTTGAATTTGAAATTGTTGGAGTTGCTGCAGTAGGATAAATAAAATTTGGTTTGGCTAGATTTATATCTCCATAATTTGTGAGTACAATTGGGTTAGCCTGTGTTCCGCTTGGCGCAGTATAGCCATAAGAAGGAAAATTAATCCATGAGCAACTTACAAATTGAAAACCTGTAGCAATAGTGTGTCCATTTGAAAAAACATCCCCTCTTTTAAATGCTATAGTATCACCCGGTAAAAATGTTGTGTTACCATTTGTGATTAATGATTGTAATTTTTGAAGAGATTTCCAAGGGGTTGCTTGGTTTTGAGCTTGTGAAACAGTATAAGTGTCATTTCCAGTAGAACTACTGAAATAAAATTTCCTCGAGTATGAATTTGAAAAAACAAAAACAAGGATAATAAAAAACAAAAAGTGTCTCATTCTGATATCAACTCTGATATTAGTTAATTAATAAATTGCAGTCTTGAGTGTAGAAGAGGATTCGTTTTGTAAGGGTATGACGGATAGGTGTTAATTAATATCTAAAAAGTATGCCAAAGTGCAGATATTAACATTTAATATGTAAGAATGTTTAAAAATAATAATGAAATATTTATATTCCAAGTTTAAAAATGGGAAAAAAAACACATTAAAGTTATAAAGATTTATAATTAATTAATTGACAATAAAAAAAACTCCAATTACTTATAAATTGGAGTTTTTTTATTTATTTTATTTATTGCTTTATGATTTTAAGAGTAGTTTGTGTTTCGCCTTGAGTAACTCTAACAAAATAGCTTCCGGCTTTAAAGTTTTGACCAAAATTATAAATTTTGTCTGAGCCCCCTTTGTCTTGATGTAATTTTCTTCCGAATAAATCCATAACTTCTACATTTACCTCTTCATCTGAAGACGCATCTATAGAAAGTTTAAATGAAGATGTTGTTGGATTAGGATATGCATTAATATTTATGGTTGATTTTCCAAACCTGCAAGGTCTTTTGCCATCTAAAATCACAACCACAATATTTACAACATTATTATTAGCATCTTTAGCATAAACACGATATGTGCCAGGTTTAAGTCCGAAAAACTTATTGTTTATTTGATAATTTCCACCTCCAATTGAATATTGATATGGTTGTCTTCCTCCAGAAGCTTTTACTTCTATGTAGCCATCTCTTCCTCCTTTACATGTTACATCTGTTTTTGAAATGAGTGTTAATGCCATTCCTGTTGAACTCACTTGGTTTACTGTAAAGGTTGACATTTTTGAACAACCATTTACATCTACAACAGTAATAAAGTGTGTACCCGCACCAACTGATCTAAATAATGAACCGGTTTGAGAAGGGCCAGCGTCAAGACTATATCTATAGCTTCCTGCACCGCCAGTGGCATTTGCCGCAACTGAAGTTGTACCCCCAATTACAGAAATATCACTAGCCACAGAAACAATTAAGATGATATCAGTTGGCTGATTAATGGTTATCGCTGCAGATTGGGTAGCACCAGCAGCATCTCTAACGGTGTATGTTCTTGTTCCAGCAGCTGCTGAGAAAACTCCAGTGCCTGTGTAAGGAGCAGTTCCACCTGTAGCAGAAACTGTAACCATAGTGGTACCGCCAAAACAGCTAATTTGACCAGTAACAATATTTACAACTATAGGGTTGTTTGAGGGTTGCGCAATAGTTATTGATTTGATTGTTGAGCAACCTTTAGCGTCTGTAATTACAACAGTATGATTTCCTGCTAAAACATTATTGAAAATATTTGATGTTTGAGACAAGCCATTATTCAATGAATAGCTATATGGAGCGGTACCTCCACTTGTACTGACATTTATATTTGTTGCACCACCATAAACACTGATAGTACCAGATGTTACTGTAGCATTTAGTAATGTAGGTTGTGTAACTGTTACTGAAGTAGATTGAGAAATTCCATTTGCGTCTGTAATTGTATAATTATAAGTACCTGCGTTTACAATAAAATTACCAGTTCCTGTATAAGGAGCAGTCCCTCCTGTTGCAGTGATTGAAACATTTGTTGATCCTCCATTACAAGAAATTGATCCGGATGTAGAAGAAACATTCAATGCTGAAGGCTGAGCAATTACAATAGTTTTTGTGGTGATACAGCCATTAACGTCTCTTACCGAAATAAGATGTGAGCCAGCAGGAACGCTACTGAAAATATTTGAATTTTGATACGTTCCATTGTTCAACTTGTAATTAAATGGACTTACACCTCCACTTGCATTAACCGTAACAGTTGTAGTGCCGCCATTAGAAATTATATTTCCATAAACTGGGTTTACGATGACCAATGAAGGTTGAGTTACTACAATATTTGCCACACTTGAATTTCCATTTGCATCAGTAACTGTATAAGCATATGTTCCTGCAACTACACTGAATGTACCAGTACCTGTATATGGTGTTGTACCTCCGGTAGCAGAAACTGTTACTAATGTTGAATTGCCGTTACATAAAATACTTCCTGAAATGGCTGTAGCGTTTAATGGAACAGATGCAGGTTGCGTAATAGTAAAGCTTGAAGATTTTGAACAGCTGTTTACATCTTTTACGGTAACAGTATGTGTACCTGCAAAAACATTATTGAAAATATTTGAAGCCTGATAAGATCCGTTGTCAAGCTTATACGTTAGTGTACCCGTTCCTCCATTGGCGATTACTGTTATTGTAGTGCTACCACCGAATACTGTAATTGTACCAGAATTCACTGTTACATTTATTAATGTAGGTTGTGAGATATTTACGCTTGTTGTTGCCGTATTGCCTGCAGCATCAGTAACTGTGTAGCTTCTTGATCCCGCTGTTACTGTATAGCTCCCAGTACCTGTATATGGGGCTACCCCACCAGACGCAGAAACGATTACTGTTGTACTTCCTCCATTACATGATATTGATCCTGAAGTTGAAGTAGCAATTAATGAAGTAACTACTGGATCTGAAATGGAAAAGCTTTTTACAACAATACAACCATTGATGTCTTTTACATTAACAACATGATTACCGGCGGGCACACCATTAAAGATGTTTGAAGTTTGGTAGCTGCCACCGTTTAAAGTATATTGAAAAGCGTTGCCTGTTCCACCTGTTGCATTAATTTGAATTGAAGTGGTACCTCCTACAGTTGTTATCGTTCCTGATGCAACTGTAACGGAAATAATTGAAGGTTGAGTTACTACAACTGATACAGTATCACGGTTTCCAGCTCCATCAGTAACTAAATAACTATATGTACCTGCACTAACTGTGAATGTCCCTGTTCCTGTATAAGGTGCTGTTCCACCTGTTGCAGATACGGTTACTGTTGTTGTTCCTCCGTTGCATGAAATTGTTCCTTGAGTGGATGATGCAACTAAAATAACTGGTGGAGGATTAACTGGAGTGACTGTTGAATTGTATTCGTACAACCCTATTTCTGTATTTCCTGAGATAGCGGAACCTTCAAAATCTGTATCGTAACCTAAAGAAACTCCTCCCGCAATAGCAGGACTGTTTGGAGATAAGTGTAAATCCCAATTTTCAGGATATGCGGCTGACGTATCCACAAAAATTTGATTGGTTGTGACAATTTCACCAGCCCCAACTGTTCCACCTAGAGTTGTTGGATTAAGAAATCTTCCTTTAATATAATAAACATTATTTCTGTGTTTAAATTTTGTTCTTGAAGCATCATAAATTATTTGATCGCCTACTGTGCTATAAAAGATATTGTTTCTTAAATCTATAAGTGTATCAGCATTACCTCTGATATTATCTGAGGCATATTGAATTGAACTTCGATGACCATAATAATTACAATAAGGAGGATTTATTGGATTACTCCATGTGTTATTTGAAATTGGAAGAGAATTGTCGGGACATTTAGTAGGACTTCTAAAGAACCACCACTTATAATTGCCATTGACATCACCTCTAAATGAATGTCCGTCATTATATAAATCATAACCAAAATTAGGTCCAGACATTCTGGAACTATTATTATTTATAAACACATTATTGAAACAACTTATATTTCTATTATTACCGCTGAAAACATCACCAGGGCTGCCATGAATATAGCCCACTTGTCCGCAATTAATTATTTTGTTATAAGCGAAAGTATCATACCATGAGCCAGATAAGGTGTCATATCTATCAATGTTTCCAATTTCAAAAAAACCTGAACAATCAATTACAGTATTATATGAAAAATTGGAATTTTTTACGCAAAACATATCTATAGCCACTCCACCCAAACCCCAACAATCGCTCACTCTTCCACTTTTTCCCCAAGCGCCCTTTATAAAATTGTGAGAAATGTTGATATTGTAACCATTAACAGCTTCAAATGCGCCAGACATAATATCTGTATATCCGGACGTATCTGCAGTTGTTTTTAAATTTTCAATAGTATTGTATTGTAGGCTGCAATTAATCGCAGCTATTGAGCCTATTGCAAATGAAATATTACTAAAATAGCAATTTTTGATGGCGCAATTTTTTACCATCCATTTTCTATTATTTGTATCTCTGTTTGAACCCCAAATGGTATCAATTCCATTGGCAGCTAATTTTGTTTTTGTCCATTCCCCAAATAAAATGCCGCTTCTTGTATAGGCTGGGTTTGCTTTATCGGCTTGAGGGAATCTATAGTCATTAAATTGTAACCCATCAATAACGATCCAACTTACACCTGCAAATTCAATTACGTTATTTGATGCACTAATTCTTGGTGTAGCGGCAGTTGGGTAAATAAAATTAGGTTTAGGTTGGCTGATATCGCCATAACTTGTAAATACAATTGGATTTTGTTGTGTTCCACTTGGAGCAGTATAACCATATGAAGGATAATTAATCCATGAACAGCTTACAAACTCAAATCCAGTTGCAGCCGTATGTCCATTGTCAAAAACATCTCCACGTTTAAATGCAATTGTATCACCAGGTAGAAACGTTGTGTTTCCATTAGTAACTAATGTTTGGAGTTTTTTTAACGTCTTCCAGGGTGTGGCTGGGTTTTGAGCTTGGGTGATAGTGTAAGAATCGTTTCCTGTTGAACTGCTGAAATAAAACTTTCTGGAGAAAGCGCTTAAGGATAATGTGGTCAGCAAAACAAAAAGTAAGATCTTTGAAAGATAGACTTTTAGCATGGTTTTTCAATTGGTGGTTATAAGATTAGGTCAATCACATTTAAGCAATGTTGGATTAATACATATGCAGAAATGAGATGAGATATTGGTTAATTAGATAAAACGAATCAGAACAAACTTTATTGTTTTCAAAACTGATAAATTGGTTGTGATTAAATTATCTCTATCAATATTTCAATTATTGTGCCAAAAATAAAAATGCAGAAACATTATCATTAATGTTGATAAGACGTTAACTTCGAATGTTGAAATAAATAATTATTTACTACTAAATAATTAGAACAAATTTTTCCCGAAAAAATTTAAAAATCCGTAAAAAAATACATTATTCATTGCAATAATTTTTTTGATTACGAGTTTTATATGATAAATTACAATAGTGATTATTTATGTATTTAAAAGAATTTTCTAAAAATAGATTTAGCATTTTAATAATTATTGCCTTAGTTATTCTTAGCTATGCAGTTTTTTTATGCAATGAAAGAACAGTGGTTAATTTAACAAGCGAAGACCATTTATTTGAAGGGGGAACCTCTCTCTTTTTATTATCAGCCTCTATACTTTTTTTAATTTCTGCTAAAAAGAACATTTTTATGTACCTTTTGGCACTTTTGTTCCTATTTGGGGCTGGCGAAGAAATCAGCTGGGGACAAAGGATTTTGGGGTTTGAACCTCCTACTGCAATAAAAGAAGTCAATGTACAAAGTGAATTCAATATTCATAACCTTCCTGTTTTCAATGGCACTATGAACAAGGGCGAGCATGTAAAGAAACAAGGTCTGGAAAGACTAACTGAAATTAATTTTCTTTACCGAGTTTTTTTGTTGGCTTTTGGTATTGCTTTGCCTTTGTTAGCATACCATGTTTCTTTTATCAAAAAAATAGTGAAACAATTAAAAGTGCCCGTTCCGCCTGTTTCGATGGGCATATTTTTAGTTTTAAGCTGGGTCGTTTGTAAATTGGTCATAAAGGCTTTACCTCCGGGGCTCGATAAAAATTACTATTTTGGAGCTAACGAGATATGGGAATTTCTTACTGCCTTTATCATATTCAATTTTGGTATTTACTTTTATAAAAACCGAGACAAAGAAATTTTCGGGATGGATATTAAAGAAACAACTTTACTCTAAAAATTATTACTGAATTCTTGGATCTATTATTGAATTGAAGTAATCTGATAATTTACTGACAAAGATGAATATGCAGGAACTGAAAATTACAGCGCCCATAACAACAGGGTAATCCAATTTATCCAGCGCTTCAATGGTAAGTTTACCTAACCCCTGCCATCCAAAAATGAATTCTACAAAAAAAGCACCTGCAAGCAATTCTCCAAACCAACCTGTTACTGCCGTAATTATTGGATTCATTGCATTTCTTAATCCATGATGTAAGATTACTTGCTTCTTTGACAATCCCTTTGCATATGCAGTTCTAATATAATCCTGACCCATTACATCCAACATCGAACTTCTCGTTAATTGCATGATCATGGCCATCGGTCTGATGCCTAAAGTGATTGCTGGTAGTATCATGTTTTTCAATTGTAATTCTTCCTCCCCTGTTATCTCATTAATACTATAAAGACTTCCTGTGAAATTTAATCCGGTAAATTGATGTAATAAAATACCAAACACATAAGCGATTAAAACTGCCATAAAAAAAGAGGGAGCAGAAACACCTGTGATACTACCTATGATTGCGGTGTTATCAATCCAAGTGTGTTTATAGATTGCGGCAATAATTCCAATTGTTATGCCTAAAATACAGGCTATCAATATTGCTGTTATGGCTAGAATGATGGTGCCAGGTAATGCTTCCCACAACATCGTAGTTACTGCTTTTTTAGTTTGATAACTTTTGCCTAAATAAGGGATTTTTATTCCAAATTGAATGTTGCCACCTATGAAAAAGCCATTGATTTTTTTTTGTGCAATTACTTCTTTTTTATAAATACTTATTGGGGAAATATCATTTACATAAAGCATCAATTGTTTCCATTTGGGTTGATCAAGATTTAGGTCTTTACGGATATTGTCCATTGTTTTCTTGTCACCAGTTTGGCCTGCAATCATTTTAGCAGGATCGCCAAAGAATTGAAAAAGGATAAATACTAAAACCACAACACCCAAAATCACAAAGACTGAACTCAATATTTTTTTTATGAAAGACATTCAGTGGATGTAATTTATTTCTATTAATGAATCTGATTGGATTCGATAGCTTTTATAATTTCCTCGGGGTTGAATTTGTTCTTTTCGGTGCCTTCGTAGGATTTAATTAAGTTGCCATTCCATAAATAATAAACTCCTGGAGTAGAGCCATTATTACCTAACAATTTGAAAAAAGTTGGAATGTCTTCAATCAAATGATAAGGATAATTGATTTTTGTTTCTTTGTAAAACTCAGGGATTTTAAATGTTTCCTCATTCATGAATAAAACATATGTAGGAGGTAATTTATGAGTTTTGGATAATTTCACCATCTCCTTTGCAGCATCTCTACAATGGTCGCAGCCAGGCACAAATAGACATACAATTTTTTTACCTTGATCTAAATTTACTTGCTTGCCGTTGAAATCTGTATAATTTGAAAACTTAGAAATAGCCTTAACAGGTTCTACGATTTTGACTTCAATTTTTGTTGACGTGTCTTTTTTTACAATTACACTGTCTTTAATTTTAATTGGTTTAATCGCAGTATCTATATGGTTTTCGTGAGTGGTGTCGTGGATCACAAGTGAAGAATCGAAAACAATTGGGGGTAAAGTTGAATTGGTTTCTGTAGTGGTTTTACATGGACAAAAAGGGAAAAAGAAAAACATTAGAAAGGCCGAGAAAAAATAAATTAATAAAATGATTGAAAATCGATTCTCCCCTTTTTCTTTGTCAGTAACATTTTTGTATACATAAATCAACATCAGTATGGTAATGATGTTTTTGATAAAAGCTTCTAACGGTGTCATTGGTATTAATTGCCCAAAGCAACCACAGTTTCCATTCATAGCACCATGTTCATACATCTGCATGCCAAGGTGAGAACAAAATGCAATGAGTAACAAGATGGTAACCGGAATTACAAATGACTTTATATAATGCTTTTGTAAAATCGCAATAGCAATTGCTGTTTCCAATGCAATGATCAAACGGGCTAAATAAGGTGCATTGCACCAATTGACGATTCCCAAATCAACCAATTGTTTTTCGAAAGCCCAGATAGGAAAAGATTTGGCAACTGCGGATAATAAAAAAAGTGCTGAAATTATGATTCTAACGACTAAGGGTAAATGCTTTTTCATTGTGCTGAATTAAAATTTATAAAATCGTTTTAATTAAAATGCTTGCCTTCTTCTATCAATATTAAACCAAATGCGGCGTAATTCAATATATCATAAAAATTGGCGTCAATGCCTTCACTGATCATGGTAACTCCGTTGTTAGAAATGATCTGTTTAATGCGAAGGATTTTTGCCAATGTTAAATCGATAAAGCTTTCCTGACTCATTTCTCTCCAGGCTTCTCCATAATCATGGTTTTTATTGGTCATGAGATGCTTGGCTTTATTGATAATACCATCATACAATTTAGAAACAGCCTCAACACTTAATTGTTCTACATCATCACTTTTTAATTCCAGTTGAATCAAACCGATAACAGCATAATTTAAAATGCCTTCGAATTCACTTTTAATGCCATCCCCTATTTTTTGTTCTTGTTTGTCTTGAATGGTTTTAACTCTTTTGGCTTTTATATAGATCTGGTCTGCGATAGAAATAGTTCTGTAAACGCGCCATGAAGTACCATAATCTGCAGTCTTTTTTATAAACGTGTTTTTGCATTGGGCAATGGCATGATCATATTGTTGATTCGTATCGGTCATTTAAAAAAATAATTTTAATGTTTATTGAACAAGTAAACAAACTGATATTTGTATCTTACTTATTATTCGCAAAAATACAATTAGTCGGGCAATGTGCACTATCAACTTCAAAGGAAAAATAATAGACCTTAATTCCCCCATTGTTATGGGGATTCTAAATATTACGCCTGATTCCTTTTTTAAAGGATATCTTGATTATACTCATGAAGACATTCTTGGTCTGGCTAGAAATATGATGATTCAGGGGGCTACAATTTTAGATATAGGAGGCCAAAGTACCCGTCCGGGAAGTATTAGAATTTCTGCTGAAGAAGAAATCAAAAGAGTAATTCCTGTCATTGAAACTTTACATCATCATTTTCCCGACGTGATCTTATCCATCGATACTTATTATAGTGAAGTAGCAGGTATAGCGGTTCAATCTGGTGTTTCTATTGTAAATGATATCAGTGCTGGTGAACTTGACAATAACATGATATCAACCGTTGGGCATTTGAATGTTCCTTATATTGCCATGCATATGCAAGGAACACCGGAAACCATGCAGCAAAATCCGAATTATCATCATGTTGTAAATGAAGTAATAGATTATTTTATTTCAAAAAAACAAGATTGCATTCAAGCAGGAATTAAAGACATTATTCTCGACCCTGGTTTTGGATTTGGGAAAACCAATGAACATAATTACACACTATTAAGAGAATTATCTGCGCTCAATATTTTAGATTGTCCAATATTAGCCGGTGTTTCAAGGAAAGGGATGATATACAAAACATTAGGTGTATCGGCAAGTGAAGCATTAAATGGAACTACTGTTGCCAATACAATGGCATTGATGAACGGAGCCAAGATGCTTCGAGTTCATGATGTAAAAGAAGCGGTTGAAGCCATAACTATTTTTAAAGCATACAAAAATGCCGCTCTTTAAAGAACGGCATTTTTACTTTTGAATGTTTACTTTTAATTATTTCATTCTCTTACTGGTATCAGGCATTGCTTTCTTAATGCTATCCATGTAAATCTTTTGTTTTAATTTCCTCTCCATTTTTTTGGCTTCAACTTCAGCTTTAGCTTGTTCTTTAGTTAACACATCCAATACTTCAATGTCGAAAACAAGAATTGAATTGGCTGCAATATCTTCGCCAACTTTTTGTTTGCCATAAGCTAAAGGTGATGGAATGTAGAATTTAGCTTTAGCGCCTTTATTAAGCATTTTCAAGCCATCTGTCCAACCTTTGATAACAGCACTGCCTAAAGACATGTCATTTGTCATATTTACATTAAACGGCTCAACATGTCCTTTTGAAGAATCAGTATTGCTATCAAACATTTTTCCTTCTAAAGTACGACCTGTGTAATTTACTTTCACAACTACCGAAGTGTCAATCATCATTCCTGTTCCTGGTTGAATCATTTCTACATAGGCACCAAGAGAAGTTTTGTTCGCTTTAATATTATTTTTCTTGAAAAAGTTTTGTAATGTTTTTCCATCTTGTTCAAGGATTTTAATACCATCAAAAGAATCTTTCACTTGTTTGATTTTCATTTCAGCAACATTACAACTATCAGCTTGTTCTCTTGTGTTGAAAATATTTAACACTTTAACTGTTGTAATAAAACGGTATCCTTTTTTAATGAATGGGGGCATTGAAGAAGGATTTTGAGCAAACATACTATCTACAAGCAGTCTGATAACAAGACTATCATTTTTCTTAACCTGAGAAAGTATTTTGAAATATTCTGGTGGTACTGAAGTAGAATCAAATGGTTCAATAATTGGAACTCCATTGGCTCTGCTATCGTTTAGCAAAGAATCAGTTTTGCCATTATTTATGTATTGGGCGATTTGCAATTGCATAAACTGACCTACTCTAATTTTTGGTCCCTTGCCAGTAGAAATGATTTTGTATTCAAGGCCCTTGTCGCCTTTTTTGAAATTTTGTTGACAAGCAGCAAGTAGAATGACTGCTAATGTAAAAAGAGAAATCTTACGCATTGTTTTTTTATTTTAAAATTGATAAGTACTTAATTCATTTTTGTTTTCATGCATGGCTTTGATAAAATCTGAAACTGCTGTTTCAAGTGTTTCCTTGCTATGTCCGCCTGCAGCATTGTAATGCCCTCCTCCATTGAAATATTTTCTGGCAAAAGTATTGGCATCAAAACTGCCTTTGCTTCTGAAAGAACATTTTCTTTCTTCTCCCCTGTCGATAATGATGGCGGCCAATCTTATTCCTTCTATACTCAATGGGTAATTCACCAAGCCTTCTGTATCGCCGGTTTTAATATCGTATTTGATTAAATCTTGTTGAGTAATTGAAATTAGAGCTGTATTGTATTCATAAAAAATTTGCATTCGATTTAAAAGCGTATTGCCAATAAATCGCAATCTGTTTTCTGAGAAATTATCAAATAGATTTTCATGAATGAGGCTATGTTTCAATCCTTTTGAAATCAAATCAGCAACCATTACATGCACAGATGCTGAGGTTGATGGAAATCTAAATGAACCCGTATCTGTCATTACCCCTGCGTAAAGACATTGGGCAATGGCTTCATTAATTTTATTATTGTGCCCTGAGGCGTTTATGAAATCGTACACCATTTCAGCCGTTGAACTTTTTGATGTATCACTTATGCCATAATTAAAAACTTCAGTCTGAGGTTGTTGGTGATGATCAATCAGAATTCTAGTTGCATTGGATTTCAATAATACCTCTTCCATTTTTTTGGTTCTGCTCATGATATTGAAATCCAGGCAAAAAATCCAATCAGCTTGATTGATTAATTCATCAGCATGTTTAGTTTCCTTTTCGTAATCCAAAACAGATTTACTGGCTGGCATCCAATCTAAAAAACTAGCCCAGTTGGTTGGGGAAATAACAGTAATGCTATGCCCGAATTGCATCAGAAAATGGTACAATCCAAGTGTAGAGCCCATGGCATCACCATCCGGTTTTTGGTGCATGGTGATTACTACTTTTTTCGGACTGGTAAGCTCTGGAAATATATTATTGATGGCATCCATAAATGTGGCGCAAATGTAAGTTTTATCGTTGAATGGGCAAATTCCATTCTGTAAATAGACATTAAGGCATTATCTTTGCGCCCAAAAATATACAAAATGACCAACAGAACCTTTACGATGATTAAGCCTGATGCTACTGAAAAAGGCAATACAGGAGCCATTCTTGAAATGATTAATAATGCAGGTTTTCGCATTGTGGCTATGAAAATGTTACACCTAAGCAGTGCAAAAGCTGGTGAATTCTACGCTGTACATAAAGAAAGACCTTTCTTTGGCGAACTAGTTGAATTTATGAGTCGTGGCCCTATCACAGCAGCAATTCTTGAAAAAGATAATGCAGTTGAAGATTTTCGTAAATTAATCGGTGCTACCAATCCTGCTAATGCAGAAGAAGGTACTATTCGTAAAAGATTTGCCGCTTCAATTGGAGAAAATGCCATCCACGGAAGTGATAGCGATGAAAATGCTGCTATTGAAGGAGATTTCTTCTTTTCTAAATTAGAACAGTTTTAATTTAACTTAATAACTGATATTTGTTGAGGCTGTTTCAATTATGGAAACAGCCTCTTTTTATTTTTAATAATCGTCTTGATTCATTTTGAATTTTAAATTTTGACTTTTTAATTTGAATACAACAACCTCACTCACCATCATCAGATACCGAAATATTGCCATCCCTTTGGCTTTTATTTCAATGGCTATATTCAGGCTCCCATTATGGTTAAGTAAAAAATATAGTTTTATTAAATTGATGGGTTGTGGTAAAAACGGGAGTTTTGATAAAATTCCAGATTTAAATCAATGGGCTATTTTTTTGGTTCATAAAAACGAAATAGCTGAAAACAAGAATGAGGCAGTAGTGGGATATTTTATTTCCATATGGATACGTTTGTTTGCCAAAGAATCATTTACTATCTTACTAAAGCCTATTGCTGGCCATGGCAAATGGGATCAACAAGAGCCATTTGGAAAATTGGATGGTAAGATTGATTATCAAGGTCGTATAGCTACTTTAACCCGGGCTACCATAAGATTAAACAAAATGAAATTTTTCTGGAAACATGTGGCTCCCGTTGCCAGCCAGATGAATGATGCCAAAGGATTTGTTTTTTCTGTTGGCATTGGCGAAGTGCCTTGGATAAAACAAGCCACGTTCAGTATTTGGGAATCGGTTGAAGACATGAAAGCATTTGCATACGGCATGAAGGAACATAGTGAAGTAGTGAAAAAAACTAGAACTGAAAACTGGTATAGCGAGGATTTATTTGTAAGGTTTTCCATCAAAGATTCATTTGGTACCATCAAGGGCATTAACCCGCTATCAATAAAGCCTTAAATTTGTAAACTCGACTTAAAAATTACATTATGAAGAATATTAAAATTATTGAAGTCCCATCGGAAATTGGTGCAGGTACCAG
>CALPIT020000013.1 GCA_943323705.2 Streptomyces griseus | reverse complement strand
CTGTTTTTAAATGCTGGAGCCAGCATCAAACGTAAATTATTTACGAAAGCTTCAGCGCCTGGTCTGTCGGATTTATTGACAACAAATATATCAGCAATCTCCATCAAGCCAGCTTTCATCGTTTGAATTTCATCACCAGATTCTGGGACCAGCACCACAACAGTAGTATCAGCAAGTCCTGCTATTTCAACTTCACTTTG
The DNA here is from genome assembly GCA_943323705.2 of Streptomyces griseus. Classification (GTDB taxonomy): domain Bacteria; phylum Bacteroidota; class Bacteroidia; order Chitinophagales; family Chitinophagaceae; genus Ferruginibacter. The sequence continues at coordinate 18,795 of CALPIT020000013.1, read as the reverse complement.
TCCAACTCCCACCGTTTCAATGATAATATAATCGTAATGAGCAGCTTTAATTACGTCGGCTATTTCCATGATTTTGGGATGCAATCCTCCCATTGAACCACGTGAAGCTAGTGAGCGGATGTAAACATTTGGATTATCGTACCATTCACTCATTCTGATTCTGTCGCCAAGTAAGGCGCCCAAGTTAAAAGGAGAAGAGGGATCGACACAAAGAACGGCTACTTTTTTACCAGATGCAACGAATTCGGCAATCAATGTGTCTGTTAAAGTACTTTTACCAGCACCCGGTGGGCCTGTAATGCCGATAATATTATTAGAAGAAGCATGAGATAAAGATTGCAAAAAATCGACATATCCTTCTGCTTCATTTTCTACAAGCGAAATGGCGCGTGCCAATGCTTTAATATCGCCATTATATAATTTTGATGAGATTGATGCCCACATGATGCTAATATAATATCATTAATTTAAAAACCGTGAACAAAAAGAATAATAATAAAATTTTGGTTTGGTTTTTGGTAAATAATCAGCATTGGCTTTATTAGAATAAAAATAAATTTTAACACTAGATGAAAGTAATGCTGTTACTTTGCATCTCGAAACATATTTCAATTTGAAACCCAAAGGAATATCAGTAGTTATACCGAACTATAACGGAAGTGCGTTACTCAACGAAATACTTCCGTTTGTAAGACAGGCATTGCAGCCTACTGGTATGCCTAATGAAATCATCGTTGTTGATGATTGCTCCACTGATGATTCTGTATCCCTGTTGAAAAAAAATCACTCCGATGTTATTTTAATTGAATCTGGTGTTAACTCAGGTTTTTCTCCTACGATCAACAAAGGCATTTTTGCTTCAAAATATGAATACCTGCTTTTACTAAATAATGACGTGAAACTAGATGTTGATTATTTTAAATATCTGCTCAAATATTTTGACAAACCAGACACATTTGGTGTTATGGGCAGAATTGTTGATTGGGAAAATGACCAGATTCAAGACGGCGGTAAATATCCCGAATTTCATGGCGCAAAAATAAAGACCAGCGGTAATTATATTCCAGCCGAAAACGAAAATAGCGACAACCTTTATTCAATGTATTTATCCGGTGCCAATGCGTTGGTATCTGCAGAGAAATTAATTGAACTGGGTGGATTTGATGAATTGTTTGCTCCATTTTATGTTGAAGATTTCGAATTAAGTTTGAGAGCTTGGCGATTGGGATGGAAATGTTACTATGAACATCGTGCCATTTGCCGACATAAAGTTTCTTTTACCATTAAATCAGAGAACAACAAAAATTATATAAACAGGATTTATTACAGAAATAAAATGTTTTTATATGCCATGCATCTTCAAGGCATCAACTTATTTATGTGGTATCTGCAACTTTTCCCTGAATTGATTCTTAGGTTGGTTACAGGCAGACTATATTTCATACAAGCCCTTTCTGACTTTTTTACTTCCAGAAAAAAAATCAATAAATCCATGTTGGCATTTGAAAAAGTATCAAGAGCTGAGGGAAAATTATTAACTCTGCAGGAAGTTGTAACTAAAGTAAGAGAATCTTTATCAGAGAAAAATATCAAAAGATTTTAGTCGACCTCATGACCAACTTCATTCCAATATTTCCACTGGCACTTGTGGTGTTTCCTGGAGAAAAACTTAACCTCCATATTTTCGAACCAAGGTACAAGCAGTTGATTACTGAATGTTTTCAGGCGAAAAAAACATTTGGCATTCCTGTGGTGATGAACAATAAAATTTCTGAAAAGGGCACTTTGATGGAAGTAACCGAAATCTCCAAAGTGTATGATGACGGAAAGATGGATATCAAAACAAAAGGTATCAGCATTTTCAATATGTTGGAAATGGTGAAAGACATCCCTGATAAATTATACAGTGGCGCTATTGTGAATTACCAGCCCAATTATAACAATGGCAGTGCCTCCCTGATGAAAAAAATCATAGATAGCACCAGAAAATTCCATAACCATCTTGAAGTAACTAAGGATTTCGGAAAACCAGATGAAGAATTGAACAGCTTTGACATTGCTCATCATGTGGGCTTATCCATTGAAGAGGAATTTCAAATACTTAGTTATGAAAATGAATTGCACAGACAAGAGTTTTTGAAAAGACATATTACTAAAATGCTTTCAGTTGTTGGAGAAATGCAGTCATTGAAAAAGAAGATTCAGTTGAATGGGCATTTTAAGAATTTGGAGGGGTTTGAGTTTTAGTTTTGCCACAAAGGCACTAAGACACAAAGGTTCACCAAGCGGTAAGAGTGTATATTATTCAGCTCATATTACTTTGTCTATATTAAAGTCTGTTGCAAAAAATCTTTGCTGTCTCAGATAAAGTTAGCCATCCAAAAAATCTTCAAACTTTGTGTATCTTAGTGCCTTAGTGCCTTTGTGGCATCAACACCATGACAACTCTCTGCTTCGATTTTGGAAATACCCGTTTAAAGGCCAGCGTCTTTACAAATGATTCATTCGTTGAAGAAATCAGTTTTGATAACGACAGCCTTGAATTCATTTCTACTGCCATTGAAAAATACAATCCTAATAAAACGATATTGGCATCGGTTGTGAATCATAATCCTGAAATAGAAACCTATTTAGCGGCCAACACCCGTTTTCACAAACTAACAAGTCTTAGTAAGTTCAATTTTAAAATTGCTGCGGGCAAACCAGAAACCATAGGCACCGATCGTTTGGCATTGATGGCCGCTGCTTGTGCCGAGTTTCCCGGAAAAAACAATTTGATTATCGGAATCGGCACCTGCATTACGTACAATTTCATCAATTCGCAATCACAATTTTTGGGAGGAGCCATTTCCCCTGGTATGGAAATGAGATTCAAAGCCATGCATGATTATACGGCAAAACTGCCTCTGGTTTCAATGGATAGCAATATTCCCCTTATTGGCTATGATACCAAAACAAATCTGCAATCGGGGGTAATCTTCGGAATCGCCAATGAAATCAATGGTTTCATCGAAAAATATGAAGAAAAATTCGGGAACTTTAACGCTGTTTTAACCGGAGGCGATGCCCCCTATTTTGCCAGTCAACTTAAAAACAGGATATTTGCCGACATTTATTTTTTATATAAGGGATTGTATGCGCTCAGTGAACTTAACCAACAACATGCTTAAAAAAATTATACTACTGATTTTAGTTGCTTTTTCATTAACTGAAACTCATGCACAAGACAACTCACCTTACAGCAGATATGGGGTTGGAGACTTGTTATCCGGACAAAACATCGTTAATAGGGCCATGGGAGGCTTTTCCGCAGCATATTCCGATTTTGGAATTATTGGTTCTCCATTCAATATCAATTTGATCAATCCGGCTGCATTGGGGAATATGTCTAGCACAAAGAATTTTTCGAATACCATTTTTGATGTAGGTGGCGAAATAAATATCAGAGGTTTGAAAAGTACCAGCAATACAGACAAATACAAATCAACAAACGTAGTGATGTCTTATTTGCAACTTGCCTTCCCAATTTCAACTCCTAAAATGGAAAAAAAAGGAACAACATGGGGCATAAGTTTTGGATTAAAACCGATAACACGTATCAGTTATAAAATAGAAGAAAACAACAGAATCAGCAACATCGACAGCGCGAACACACTTTATGAAGGAACTGGAGGCGTAAATCAAGTGAACTTTAGCACGGGTATTCGAAAAATTGGTAAGGGAAAATACAAAAATGAAATTTGTTTTGGAGTTAGCTCGGGATATACTTTTGCCTATAAAGATTACAGCTCCAGACTTAGTTTGATAAATGATTCTGTTCCCTATTACAGAGGAAATACAGAAGTGGCAACTCGTTTTGGCGGGGTATTTCTTACTACTGGGTTTCAGTACAAAATGAATATCAATCAAACAGGTGCGCTCAGAATAGGTGGGTATACTACCTTAAAACAAAACCTGTCTGCCAAACAAAATACTATTAACGAAACCTTTGGTTTTGATGCTACAGGTGGAACGGTAAGAATTGATAGTGTTTCCGTTACTAATGATGTTCCCGGAAAAGTTGTTTTGCCGGCCACTTATGGAGTTGGATTTGCTTATAACAGTAAAAGTCGCAACTGGCTTATTGGTGCTGATTTTGAAATGACAAATTGGAAAGATTATACCTATTATGGTAAATCCGACAATACCCAAAACATTTGGTGTATTAGAGCCGGTGCAGAATTTTATCCTGCGAAATTGAATTCGGCTACCAATAAATATCGTGATTATGTGAAATACAGAGCAGGATTTTTCTACAATCAAGAATATGTAAAAATTGTAACCCCTAGAGTTAATTATGCTTTCACTATGGGAGCGAGCTTTCCTTTAACCACACCGAGATTTATTCAAAGCAGAGGTGATTATGTAACACTAAATACTTCCTTTGAATTTGGTGCTCGTGGAAATGATAATTCTTTTGGATTAAGAGAAAATTACACAAGAATTAATTTCGGTATTTCCATGAATGCAAGATGGTTTCAGAAAAGAAACTATGATTAATCTATTTGCTGTTATACTTTCAGATGAAAAAAATCTCTTTATATAAATTCTCAAATGCAGTTCTTATTTTAAGCTGCATTTTTTTATGTAGTTGTGAGAACGATGCGGAAAAAATAAAAAATTTGAGTGTAAAGAAAGTGGGTGTTGAAGAAGCTCGAACTGTAGTATTAAATTATACAATTGGCGGAAAGACGAAAGCGATTTTACATGCGCCATTAATGCTTAATGTTCAGGAATCTGTTCCTTATGTAGAATTTCCATTAACCTTACATGCAGATTTTTACAACGACTCTTCGAAGATTGAAAGTACGCTGGATGCTCATTACGGAAAATACAAACAATATCAAAGTATTGTCTTTTTAAAAGATTCCGTTGTTGTTATTAATTTGGCCAAAGGCGATACACTGGAATGCAACGAACTCTACTGGGACCGCAACAGAACAGGAAAAGAATTTTATACCGATAAACCTGTTCGCATCAGAACCAAAACTGAAGTGATTGATGGTAAAGGCATGGAGGCGAGTCAGGACTTCAAAAACTGGCGGATAACCGAATCTGTTGGAACGATAAGTGTGCCAGCGGCGAAGTTTCCGGGGTAGGAAGAAAGTTTAACGGTTTAATGGTTGAACGGTTGAACCAGCGAAGCGATTTAAACCCTTAAACCCTGCCTACCGGCAGGCAGGCAGCGCAGCGAATTAAACCTTTAAATATTAAACTCCCTAATTTTAAAATGTCTACAACAACTATCTACGGAATACCCAACTGCGATTCGATAAAGAAAACAATCGACTGGTTTAAGAAGCATAAAATTGAATTTGAGTTTCAAAATTACAAGAAAGAAGGCATTGAAGAGGCTAAGTTAAAATCATGGTGCGAGCAGGTTGGTTGGGAGATTTTACTCAATAAAAAAGGAACTACCTGGAAGAAAGTGGCTGATGAATTTGCTGATAAAAAAATGACAGCAAAAATGGCCATCAAGTTGATGTTAGAATATAACAGCATGATTAAAAGACCTGTCATTGAAACGGGGAAGCAAATCATTGTTGGTTTTGATGAAAATGTATTACTTGCTACCTTAAAGAAATAACCATGTTGTTCAAAAATAAAACGGCATTTATAACCGGCTCATCACGTGGTATTGGTAAAGCCATTGCTTTAAGATTAGCAAGAGAGGGCGCCAATATTATCATTGCGGCAAAATCTGTAACAGAAAATCCAAAACTTGGTGGCACCATTTATACAGCTGCGAAAGAAATCGAGGAAATGGGTGGCAAAGCATTTGCCGTTGCTTGTGATATCAGAGATGAACTGCAAATTATCAATGCTGTTGAACAAGGTGTGAATCATTTTGGAGGCATTGATATTCTCATTAATAACGCTTCTGCTATTGCATTGACAAATACTGAGCAGATTACACCAAAGCAATTTGATTTGATGAATGATATCAATGTGAGAGGAACATTTTTGGTTTCGAAAGCATGTATTCCGTATTTAAAAAAATCTGATAACGGACACATTATTACTTTATCGCCGCCATTGAATATGGATGAAAAATGGTTTCATAACCATACCGCATATACGATAAGTAAATACAGCATGAGTATGATTGCATTTGGATTGGCTACAGAACTAAAAAAAGACAAAATAGCTTCAAATACATTATGGCCTAAGACGACCATTGCCACTGCTGCAGTAAAAAATCTTCTTGGTGGAGATGCATTAATGAATATGAGCCGAAAGCCGGAAATTATGGCTGATGCTGCGTTTCATATCCTTTCAAAAAATGCAACGGCATTTACCGGTCATCATTTAATTGACGAAGAGGTATTAAGAGAAGCAGGTGAAACTGATTTTGAAAAATATGCAGTGACTCCGGGTGGGAAATTGTTTGGGGATTTGTTCCTGGCCCCCTAAATCCCCCAAAGGGGGACTTTGATTATGTTTTATTTAAGATGTTATACTTAATTATACAAGTGAATTTTTCTTACACTAACTAGAGTTATATTTCGTTCGGAATGCCCAGCAAAGCACAATCAAAGTCCCCCTTTGGGGGATTTAGGGGGCTTCTACTTTATCATCTCTTTCGGCACTTCCTTCTCCAACAAATACCTGTAAATGAATCTTGTTTTTAAATTTTGAAAATGCAGATTTTTATTTCCGGGCCAGCCATGACGACCTCCGCTATATGTCATGAATTCAAAATCTTTTTTAAGGTCTTGCAATTTACTGGTTAATTGTATGCTGTTTTGCATGTGCACGTTTTCATCAACAACGCCATGAACGATTTGCAACATGCCTTTGTATTTGTCTGCATAGTTTAACACAGAGCTGGTTTTATATCCTTCAGCATTGTCTTGTGGTGTTCCCATAAATCTTTCAGTATAATGAGAATCATATAAAGTCCAGTCGATAACACTACCTCCTGCCATACCATGTGTAAATACATCAGCACCATAAGTCAACGCATAAGAACTCATATAACCGCCATAGCTGAAGCCTGTAATACAAATCTTGGAAGGATCTGCCTGACCATTTGCAATTAACCATTTCACCATGGTGGAATAATCTTTCATTTCCCAGTAACCTAAATTATGGTACATGTAATTCACGCCTTCTTTTCCAAAATGCCCACTGGCTCTGTGATCCATAGCCACTTGAATTAAGCCTTCTTTAGCGTACCATTGTTGAGAACCGGTTAATGACCAGTTATCCATTACTGTTCCAGCATTAGGACCGCCATAAATAGAAATCAACACAGGATATTTTTTTCCCGGAACCATATTCAAAGGCCAGGTTATTTTCATGGGTAAACTATATAAACTATCGTCGCTCATTACACGAAGTATTTCTGTTTTGGCGATTTCTGTTTTTTCTAACTCCTCCCCTTTACTATCTCCCAGTTCTTTGATGATTTTTCCTTTATTGGAAACCAACGTCATTTTTGAAGGCGTTGTAGCATTGTTATATGTAGTCACAAAATAAGAACCAGAAGGAGAAAGATTGATGAAAATATGATTGTAATCTCCAAATGTGAGACGTTGTAATTTTTTTCCATTAAAATTGACAACATAAAAATCTTTACGTGCGGTGTTTTCTTTTCTAGCGGTGAAATAAATCAAACTGTTTTTTTCATCAATAAAATCAACATCGGTAACTGTAAACTTTCCTGCAGTAATGGCATTGATAAGCTTTCCACTCATGTCGTAATAATATAAATGATCATAACCACTGGCATCACTTCTGTAAATAAATCCCTTTCCATTTTCAAGAAATGTTATTCTTCTTCCTTCATCATCCAAATTAATCCATGTTTTTTGTTCTTCGGTTAGAAATGAAGTTTTCATTCCTGTAGCAGGATTTACTTCCCATATTTTCAATTGATTTTGTTTGCGATTCATCCACTGCACGAGCAAAGTTTTTCCATCAGGCTTCCAGTAAGGCAAACCGAAATATTGGTCGTCGTGTTCATTGAAATCTGCCCAAACAATATTGCCGCCATTAGGAGCAACCATACCCACTTTTATTTCAGGATTGGCATCACCCACTTTAGGATAGCGAGTTACATCTATATAACCATGCTGTCCTTGTGCATCTGTGAGAGTGTAAGTTGGTACTTTTGAATCATCAGATCTGAAGAATGCAATTTGTTTACTATCAGGGCTCCACCAAAAAGAACGATACTGCGAAGACCTTCCCAAAATCTCTTCCATATATACCCAGCTGGCATAGCCATTTAGTATCACATCACTGCCATCTGTTGTTAATCTGATTTCTTTTTTAGTGGAAATATCCAAACTGTATAAATCATTGTTCTTCGTGTACGCCACATATTTATGATCAGGGCTCATTGTTGGATTAACTTCTTTAGCGTCGTCAAAAGTAAGCTGGTTATTTTCTCCATTTATTTTGATGAACAAATCATTTCCTTTGATAAATGCGTCATTGGGCATTGTGATTTTTGGAGCTTCAAATCCCTGAGCAGGAGCTTCTTCTTTTCCCGACTTGGCATCAACAATGAATTTGCTGCCATTTTTTGTCATTATGAATTTTGTGTCATCCAACCATGTGATGGATTGAGGCATAGGATTTTGAATGCCTTTGAAATTGTTTTTGAAATACTGATCGTTGGTGAGCGGCTTCTTTTGGGAGAAAGCTGTGAATGCAATGATGGTGAAAATTGCAGTGAGTAATTGTTTATGCATAAGAGAATATTTTTATTTTTTGCCTCAAAGGCGCTAAGGCACTAAGTTACACGAAGGCAGTTTTAGAAATTCGTTAGATTTATTTTACTTGAAACACTGACATTTTTATTTCCCAAATCCCACTTTTACATTTTACATTTTTTTGCCACAAAGGCGCTAAGACACTACGTTACACAAAGGTTGAATAATTATCTAAAAACGCAACGTCCCTTGCAGGAGACATTGCTGAGAAGCAATTTATCCAAATCCCCAATTCCTAATCCCTGGTATTAACTACCTCCGGTCTCATCATCGGAAAGAACAACACATCCTGAATGCTATGCTGATTAGTTAGCAACATGCAGATTCTGTCGATACCGAAACCAATTCCACTTGTTGGCGGCATGCCATATTCAAGAGCACGCAAAAAATCATGATCGATGAACATGGCTTCGTCATCACCTCTTTCCATTAATTTCACTTGTTCTTCAAAACGCTCTCTTTGTTCAATAGGATCATTCAATTCACTATAGGCATTAGCGATTTCTTTACCGTTGACCATCAGCTCAAAACGCTCTACCAGTCCGGGTTTGCTGCGATGCTTTTTAGTTAGCGGACTCATTTCTACAGGATAGTCGGTGATGAAAGTTGGTTGTATATAATGACCTTCGCATTTTTCACCGAAGATTTCATCAATCAATTTTCCTTTGCCCCATTTTGCATCTGCGTGTATGCCTAACTGTTGGCAAACACCTCTAATACCTTCTTCATCCATGCTGCTGATGTCAAATCCTGTATGTTCTTTTATCGCATCAAACATGGTCACTCTTCTGAAAGGAGCTTTGAAACTGATTTCCTTATCTCCTACCATACATGAAGAAGTTCCATTTACAGCAATAGCTGCTTTTTCAAGCATTTGCTCTGTGGTGTCCATCATCCATTCGTAATCTTTATACGCCACGTAAAATTCCAAAACTGTAAATTCAGGATTATGGGTTCTGTCCATGCCTTCATTTCTGAAATTACGACTGAATTCATAAACCCATTCAAAACCACCTACAATTAATCTTTTCAAATACAATTCATTGGCAATACGCATATACATCGGCACATCCAATGCATTGTGGTGTGTGGTAAACGGACGGGCCGCAGCTCCACCAGGAATACTTTGCAACACAGGTGTATCTACTTCCAAGGCACCACGCTCATTTAAAAACTCACGGATGGCATTTACAAATTTTGTTCTTTTTACAAATACTTCTTTGACGCCAGGATTTACAATTAAATCAGCATAACGTTGTCTATATCTGAATTCAGGATCAGTAACTTCATCAAATGATTCACCATCTTTCTCTTTTACAATAGGTAATGGACGCAATGATTTACTCAAAATGGTAAACTCTCTCACATGCACTGAAGTCTCTCCTGTTTTAGTGGTAAACACATAACCTTTGATGCCCACAAAATCACCAATATCCACCAGTTTCTTCCATACATTTTGAAACAATGATTTATCATCTCCGGGACAAATGTCATCTTGCTTGATATAAAATTGAATCTTACCTGTTCCATCTTGCATCACTGCAAAGTTGGCTTTACCCATATCACGAACACTCATGATTCTTCCTGCCAGACAAACATCTGCGAAATCAGCTTTATTTTCTTCACCTTTATAATGAGTCTTTATATATTCTGCGCTGGAATTGACTGGATATAACGCAGCAGGATAAGGATCGATACCTAATTTTTCCAATTCTGCTTTTTTCTCTCTTCTGATAATTTCTTGTTCGGATAAATGCTGTGAACTCATATTTTATTTTATATAATTTTTTGGAAACACAAAGGTAATTGAAGTGGGGCGGTTTTTAAAATGTGAGATTTGCTGGATACTGGATGCTGGATACTGGATGGTTTAAAAAGTTAAAAAGGTTCAATAAGTTTATAAGGTTGATTGAACATTTTGAACTTATTGAACCTATTGAACAAAACCTGCAATCAGCTTCCCCCTTCGGGGGATTGAGGGGGCTATTCTAATTCAATCCCAACAATATTTGCCATGCCTCCTCTACTTTGTTTTGCTGTAACAACTCCTTTGCATAGCTATGTAATTCTCTTTCCATGTCTTCAGGATTGATGGAATAATACTGAATGATATTTTTCAATTTATCATCATGAAAAGAAGGATTGATGACAGGTAATTCATTTACATTGGCTAGTTTACCCAAATCATTTCCATTCAATATTTTGCTATTTCGGATGGTTTCGGGCAATTGATCAAAGCCAATGCCCAATTTTATATTTGGCTTTTCTACTTCAAACATGCTTGCTGCGTTAGTGCGCGTGTACCAATGATCGCCAAGTCTTCCGAGTAATTCAATTTTAGTATTGTCGATTTTATGTTCAGCATTTAAAATTGATTCTTCGAGATGCATGACCATGATTTCTGCAATCACCAGGTTTCCGGCGCCACCTTCTGTTCCGAGGGGAATAATTTGATTGACTTTACATTCAAATTTTATTTTGCTTTCTTTCACCATGGGTGGCTTTACCAATGTAGCTTTCTGTTCTGTAAACCCTGCTTTTAAAAATTCATTGATGCCTTTCGGATAGTCGCAGCTGCTCAACGACATCTGATGTACCATATCATAATCCACCATATTGATGACCACTTCAGGTACTTCCATTACATTTTCTAAAGTGTGTTTGATGGAATTATCTCTCACTCTTTTGGCCGGTGAAAAAACAACAATCGGAGGATTGGCAGAGAACATGTTGAAAAAACTAAAAGGACTGAGATTTACGTTTCCTTCTTTATCAATAGTAGATGCAAAACAAATAGGACGAGGCGCAATAGCGTGTTGCAGGTAGTTTTGCGTTTGAGCTGGAGTTAGGGAGGAGAGTTTTATGCTAATCATTTTTTGGAGTTTGTGAGTTTAAATCGCGATGCTGGTTTAAGGGTTTAAAACGCTACGCTGGTTAAAGGTTTAAATCGCGATGCTGGTTTAAAAGTTTAAGTCGCTGTGCTGATTTAAGAGTTTAAAATGATATTTTATAGAATAACTATTAAACCATAAACCATTAAACCTTCTTTAAACCCAATATCGAGAAATCACTGTCTTCCTTAACAATTGTGTTTGATAACTTTCCCAAGCCATCAATTTCCATTTCAACCACATCTCCGGGTTGTAACCATTGCTCTTGATAATTGGGATCATTTAGTTTGCCAGTGCCATTCAATTCAAGAAAACAGCCTGTTCCTACTGTGCCGCTTCCAATGACATCGCCTGCATGCATGGTAACACCATAACTGCAACGTTCAATAATTTCAGCGAATGTCCAGTCCATATCTCCGAGATTCCCTTTACTCACCTGAATACCATTGACAAAACATTTCATTTCGAGATTCCAGCTTTTACCCGTGTGGCCTTCTTTACATGGCACCTCGAAAGATTCCAATTCATCCAATGTTACCAATACAGGTCCGATTACTGTTGAGAAATCTTTTCCTTTTGCAGGACCCAGATTGAGTAGCATTTCTTCCATTTGTAATCTTCGTGCGCTCATATCATTCATGATCATCAAACCGGCAATATAATTATCTGCATCAGCAGCTTTAATATTTCTTCCGCGACGATTGATGACAATAGCTGCTTCCAATTCAAAATCAAGCTTTTCAAAATGGTCGGGCATACAGTAAATATCACCAGGACCTTGAATGCTATTATGATTGGTAAAATAAAAAATTGGATACTGATCAAATTCAGGAATCATATCTACTTTTCTATTTCTTCTGGCTGCAGCTACATGTTGGCGGAAAGCATAACCATCTCTACAACTTGTAGGATTTGGCACAGGAGCAAGTAGGGTTTCGTTTTCTAATGAAATACCTACAACAGATTTTGAGATCCCTGATTTTATTTGCTGATCTATTGTCATTACTAATGGATAATAATCATCCCAGTAATTTAAAAACATCGACATCGAAACCGGTAAATCTGGATGTAGCAAATCTAAATCATACAACATGCCATTAACAATCAGTGCCAATTGCTCATGACCATCTTTTAAATAAGTAGCTAGTTTCATAACATTGTAATTGATGCAAAAGTACATGATGCCAACATGTAAAAAACAGATTTTTAATAATTAATTTACCTAAATAATCAACTTTGGAATTCAATAAAATTTACAACAAAGGACAAGCTCAACTTTTTAGAAATCAAAATTTGGAATATCTGACTAAAACACACCCGTTAGTCATTTGGATAATATATTTACCCGTTTTTGTTTTAATGCCTTATTATGCAATTAATACAGTAGAATTTACAGGTATGAAAACTGCATTACTGTTTATATCAGGCATTTTTTTTTGGACATTTACAGAATATTTTTTGCATCGATTTCTATTCCATCATAAGCCAAAGACAGATAATGGAAAAAAAATAAATTATCTCATTCATGGCAATCATCATGAATATCCGAGAGACAGAGAAAGATTATTTATGCCTCCGGTTCCGAGTTTAATTATTGCCTCTTGTTTTTTTATGGTGTTCTACTTTTTAATGAATTTTAATGCCATTGCTTTTTTTCCGGGATTTATGTTTGGATATTTACTTTATGGATCGATGCATTATGCTATACATGCTTGGAATCCTCCTTTCAAATGGATGAAACCTTTGTGGAGAAATCATCACCTACATCATTACAAACATGATGATTTGGGATTTGGTGTGAGCAGCACTTTATGGGACCATGTATTTGGAACGATGTATGATTTGAAGAATGAAAAGGAAGATGAGGGGAAGGTAAAGGAGTTGAAATTTTAAAGTGTTGGTTGGTTTAACGGTTTAATGGTTTAATGGTTTAAGTCGCTGGTTTAATGGTTTTCTATTTTAAAGGACAAAGTAAGATTGATGTCCGGTGTCCAACTTTTACCCCGAGGTGTCGGGGCCGGCTATTTAATATTTTACCCCGAGATTTCGGGGCGAGCTATTCTTTATTTTACATTTACAAACTGCTCTATTCATCATCAATGAAATTCTCAGTAGTATAATGAACTTTTTGAATTAATGATTTTCTATTCAAGCGGAGAGTGAGAAATTGATATCCGTTATCCCACTTTTACCCCGAGGTGTCGGGGCCGGCTATTTAATATTTTACATTGAATATTTTACATTTATAGCCTCTCCTCCCCACCATCATCTCTTTCATTTTCCGACATTTCTTTTTTGAATTTAATCTTTTGAATTTGTCTTTCAATAATTAGTAAAGCAATGATTCTGCCAGCATCTTCAACGGGATTTTCTTTAAGTAAATATTTTAATTTGGCTTCGCTGACATCGATTCGATATAGCAGCTGAACAAGTCTTTCGAAATTGGTGAGGATTAATTGATTGATATAATCAGCAAGTTGTTGAATGATAAAATCGTCATTTAAAACAGCCATCTCATTGCAGGCAATCACGTCATCTAAAACAGAATGATCGTGATGCTGATTTTCTTTTTTCATTTTTAAGTGTAGTTTTTAAAAGGAGATGAAATTAGGAGTGATGGGATAAATGTGGAAGATGAAATTTGAGTGGTGAAAGTTGTTTTTGTTTGCCGTAGTATGGCAATATTGCAATATTGCAATATCGCAATATTACGTATTCCCAACTCAAACAGCCAAATTATTTAACTGAAGTTTATTCACCCCAACTAAAGTTTATTTACTTTTTTAACCCATTCACATAATTCTGATAAAATAAATTCACTCCAACTAAAGTATCTTCAGAGTATACAAACAGAATTTAAAATTTCTCCAGCACCCCCAAAGCAAACAAAGCAAAATCATATTTCGCAGGATCTTTTTTATCCAATTCTTTCATTGTTGCTGTCAATTCAACTGCAGTCAGCCAATCAAATTTTTTTCTTTGAATTAGGTTAAAATGTTGGGCAACACGGGCAACATGTAAATCTAGTGGAATGATTAATTGAGAAGGCTTGATCTGATTCCAAATACCAAAATCAACGCCACAATTATCTTTGCGAACCATCCATCTTAAATACATGTTGATTCTTTTACAGGCCGAATTTTTATTTGGAGAAGCGATATGTTTTAAAGTGCGTTTCGGTACATCAGGCAAAGAGAAAAAATAATCATAAAAACCATTCAAGGCATTTTCAGTGTTAATGTCACTTTTTTTCATCCACAAGGAGAATGCCGTTTCTAATGATTCGTGTTGACTATAATGAAATTTAAAAAATTCAATAAAGTATAATAAGTCGGTGGTGTTAAAAGTGCGATGTTTAAATTGCAATAACTTTTTTAAATCATCATCGGTATGATGCAAACAAAAATCATGAGGAGCATTGTGCATCAGTTGCATCAGCTCTTTTGACTTTGCAATGATGGTCGTTCTGTTGCCCCAGGCAAAAATAGCAGCAAAGAATCCTGCGATTTCAATATCCTGTTTTTTACTGAATAGATGTGGAATGCAAATGGGATCAGCAGCAATAAAAAAAGGTCGATTATATTCATCAACCTTTTTGTTTAAAAATATTTTGAGTTCCTCAGTCATGTTGGGTTAAATAACCACGAATTCACGAATTTATTTTAATTGAATTGAAAGATACAAACGAGAATTGAAAGTCAGGTAAGTAATTTTTTTTGGATTTATTCTTTACAAAAAAATCAAATACTCATTTTTTTGAATTTTGACTTTTTAATTATTATCCTATCGCATTCTTCAAATCTTCCACCAAATCTTCAGCATCTTCAATGCCGATACTCAATCTGATTAAACCATCTGTCAAACCATTTTTAATTCTCTCTTCTCTTGGAATGCTGGCATGCGTCATGGTTGCAGGATGATTGATTAATGATTCAACACCACCCAAACTTTCTGCTAATGAAAATACTTTAGTGCTTGTCAAAACCTTTGTAGCGGCTTCCACCGAATCATCTTTCAATGTAAAGCTCAACATGCCACCGAAATCTTTCATTTGTTTTTTAGCGATTTCATAGTTATGATGATCTTCAAAACCACACCAGAAA
Organism: Streptomyces griseus; assembly: GCA_943323705.2. Classification (GTDB taxonomy): domain Bacteria; phylum Bacteroidota; class Bacteroidia; order Chitinophagales; family Chitinophagaceae; genus Ferruginibacter. Next base: position 3,039 of record CALPIT020000013.1, on the reverse strand, counting down.
ACTTTATCCACTTTTGGATGATTGCGTAAATAGTGTGCAACGATTTTCCCGTTTTCACAATGCGCTTTCATGCGAACGTGCAATGTTTTGATACCACGCAATACTAGGAAACAATCAAACGGACCCGGAACCGCGCCACAACTTTTTTGAATGAAATACAATTGGTCTTTTAGAGATTGGTCATTCATGATTAATGCACCTTGTATCACATCACTGTGACCACCTAAATATTTTGTAGAAGAATGCATGACAATGTCTGCACCTAAATCCAGTGGATTTTGTAAATATGGAGAAGCAAAAGTGTTGTCAACACAAAGAATGGTTCCAGCTTTTTTTGAAATGGCAGCAATTGCAGCAATGTCGGTAATATTCATCAAAGGATTTGTAGGGGTTTCAATCCAAATCAGTTTTGAATTTGAAGATAACGCTGCAGTTACATTTTCAGGATGAGTGGTATCAACATATTTGAATTTGATTCCAAATTTCTCGAACACTTTAGTAAACAATCTGTAAGTACCTCCGTACATATCATTGGCGCAAATCACTTCATCACCGGGGGCAAGTAATTTAATTACCGCATCAGTTGCTGCAACACCACTACTGAATGCCAATCCGAATTTTCCATTTTCAATTACTGCTAAGGCCGTTTCTAAGGCAGCTCTTGTTGGATTTTGAGAGCGCGCATACTCATAACCTTTATGTTGAGCAGGACCTGCCTGTACATAAGTTGAAGTCTGATATATTGGTGTCATTATTGCACCAGTTGTAGGATCAGGTTCTGCACCGGCGTGTATGAATTTTGTTCCTGTTTTTTTATTGCGTAATAATTCGGGATTCATGGTTTATAAATTTAGGAGCGAAAATAGAGAAAAAATGGTGGAAAGCCCCCTAAATCCCCCGAAGGGGGACTTTGATTGTGTTTTATTTTAGGTGTTATATGTAAGCCCGTAGAAAAGATATTAATATAGTTAATCGAAATTGTTTTTTATAGTAGTAGCCCAGCATGACATAATCAAAGTCCCCCTTCGGGGGATTTAGGGGGCTACATCATCCCCGCCACACACAAATACCTCCAGTCATAATTATTGGCATCATGTGCATGAAGTGCTTTGTGTTTGCGTTGTAATGCTTCGGGTTTCAAAATGTCGTTATAAACCAATTTGCGTTTGGCTTCATGAAGATAATCTTTCATCAAACTTGTTTCCATCCATATCTTTTGTGGAGGCTCATAGGCTACTTTGTCTGTGCGCCACACAATATTTTTTGGCAAACGGGAGTCCATCATTTTTCTCAAAATAGATTTTGTAAACCCATTGTTGATTTTGTATCTGGATAAAATTGAAAAAACAAAAGTCACCAATTCATGATGTAAATAAGGCATTCTCGTTTCGCATCCATGAGCCATTGAATTCCTATCTGCAAATCGAAGTAATTCTTCAAGTCCCATTTCCATTACATCGAAATATAAAATATCATTTAGCTTAGTGATAATGGGCTTGTGTATGCCTTCCCATTCTCTTCCTTTAATATTTGAAAGCATATTTCTGCTTAAATCTGGCTGGTGAACGATTTGATTGAATGAACGTTTTTCTAATGCAATCGCAACATGAGATGGTAAATAAGAAGCGAGAATATTATTGATTCCCCACTTTAAATTGATATTGTTTTTTCTAAATTTTCTGAGCTCTTCTGCTGAGGCCGAAAAACGATATCTGTTTACCATTTCCTGCAAATACCAATGAATATATTTTGGATATCCTGCAAAAACTTCATCAGCTCCTTGTCCATCAATTAATACTTTAACGCCATTTTCTTTTGCTGATTGAAAAACCCTGTATTGTGCATAAACACTTGAAGAAGTGAAAGGCTCTTCATGATGATAGATTAATTTTTCAAAATCTTTTATTAAATCATCGGATGTGGGTGTAATTTTTAGATTCTCTATTTCAAATGCAGCGGATACTTCATTAATGTAATTTGATTCATCTTTTTCAAAACCTGGAAACGCTGCTGAAAATGTTTTTATTTTCTTTTTTTGTTGGTGGATATAATACAGTATTGTAGAACTATCCAAGCCTCCACTTAACGAAATACCGATTGGCACATCGCTTCTCATTCTTCGGCTAACCGATACTGATAGTAAATAATCTATTTTCTCAATCGCTTCTTTTTCTGATATTTTTATTTCAGCTTGTTTGTCAAGATGCCAGTATTTTTCAATTTTAAGATCGCCGCGGTATAAATAAAGATAATGAGCAGGCGGTAATGAATAAATATCTGAATAGAAAGTCTGAGATTTGTCTGAAGAATGCTGAACTATTCCAAGTGCCAGGTAATTGAGCAACATTTTATTTTCAATTTTTTTAGCAATACCTGTAGACCAGATTGCCTTCATCTCACTTCCAAAAATAAATCTTTCATTTTCTTTGAAATAATAGAATGGCTTTTCACCAAAACGATCTCTCGCAGCAAATAATGTTTGTTCTACTTCATCCCAAATGGCAAAAGCAAACATGCCATCAAAATACTGAAGACATTTTTCTTTATAAAAATCATACGCAGCAAGTATTACTTCTGTGTCACTATTACTTGTAAAATGATACCCTGCTTTTTGAAGCTCTTTTCTTAACTCTATATGATTATAAATTTCGCCATTATGAACTATGCTGTAGCGATCTAAGAAATGCATGGGTTGCAAAGCATTTGAACTTAAATCAATTATTGCCAATCTTCTATGAGCTAAACCTGCTGTTTGTTTTGGACTTATCCAAAATCCTTCACCATCTGGACCACGATGGGCCAAACTATCAGACATACCTTTCAATTTTTGAATGTTAATGTCAGACGAATGAGGTGAAATGATTCCGGCTATGCCACACATTTTGTAAATATCCTATTAAAGAAAAGGATTACCAAAAATATTGGGGGGAGCTGGATAGGATGGATAAGCTGGATACTGGATGCTGGATACTAGATACTGGATGCTGGATGATTTCTCAGCAATGTCTCCTGCAAGGGACGTTGCGTATTGGATGGGAT
>CALPIT020000012.1 GCA_943323705.2 Streptomyces griseus | reverse complement strand
ATTATTCAGGGTTGATGAAAATGTATTTTTCATCCCATTCCACATCCCATTGATTTAAATATTCACGGTATTCATCGAGAAATGCAGTTTTGCTGTGATGTGCCTCTTGATTGATGATGTAATTAATGACATTTTTGATGTCTTTATGGGAATATGAAAACGCACCAAATCCTCGCTGCCATTCAAATTTTTTCGGTGTTAATTTTTGGTCATTGATCCATTTGCTGCTTTCTGTTTTTACATTCTGAATAAGAGATGAAATACATTGATCAGGTTTGATGCCAACGAATATATGAATATGATCCGCCACACTGTTTATCTGTATCATTTTGTGTTTGTTGCTTTGGAAAATACCGGTAATGTATTGATGCATGCGTCCTTTCCATTTAGCATCTATCAATGCTTCTCTGTGCTTAACTGCAAATACGAATTGAATGTAAAGCTGTGTATAGGTGTTAGCCATTTTGTGTGATTTTTACAACACAAAACTAATTGCTACTACAATAAATATTTAGAAAAAACACTGAAGTTTATTTATCCCAGGCCTAAAGTTTATTTAATCGTCATCACCAAACTCAATCCATTTGTTCTTGCCATAGGAGAGAAACCCGCTTTGAATTGAATGCTAAGGTCATCACTAACATCAAATGATTTCAAATGGGCGTCCACAGCAGCATCGGCAACATTCAGTCCCCAGACTAAAATAAAAAAAACAGCACAGTAATCTACATTCTGTCTTACTGCATTTCTGAATTCTCTTATCCTTTCGGGCTGGTCTTTTACACTGTAATAAGGTTGTTTGATTTGGTCGTCATTTGATGGATCGTTATCTGTGGCTAATATATACGCAGATTTAGAATCACGATACTGTATAATATTTTGTCGGAATAAATAGGCAGTTGTTCCAAGTGCAGCATAAACCAAAGGCACTTTCCAGATTTTCTTATTGGTGATTTGTCCCCAACCCGGAATGATAGCAGACCTTACAATCGCTTTTTTGGGATTGAATTTTAAAACTGTATCTTTTTTTAATTGTAATACAGGAATAAGGAGACTGTCTTCCTGTGCTAAAATATTTTCATTCGCCAGAAAAATTATTAGTAAAAAAAATATCCATTTTTTCAAGGAAATCATCAGCTAACGTTGATTTTCAATTTCTCTAAAAGGCCATTCAATTCTTCAAGTGAATAATAATCAAATTGAATGGAGCCATATCCTTTTTTATTGTGTGTCAATTTTACTTTAGTGCCATATTCAGATGCGATTTTGTCTTCTATTTTTTTATAAGCATCTGGCATGGTTGGCTTTACTGCTGCTTTAGGTGTGTTGCCTGTGTAAAGCTTTCTGACTAAATCTTCCGTTTGTCTTACAGATAAACCATTCTTTTTTATTTCTGAGAAAATGTATAATTGTTTGTCAACTACATCTACATTGATAATGGCTCTTGCATGTCCCATTGAAATCAATCCGTTTCTTACAGCTACTTGAATATCAGGTGGTAATTTTAATAATCTTACATAGTTGGTAACTGTACTTCTGTCCTTGCCCATTCTTTCCGCCAATTGCTCTTGTGAATAATCCAAGTCGTCCATCAACCTTTTATAACTCAAGGCGATTTCTATGGCATTAAGATTTTCTCTTTGTAAATTTTCAAGTAGCGCTAATTCAAGAATATTGTCATCATTGCTTTGACGAATATAAACCGGCACTTCCTTTAATCCTGCAATTCTTGATGCCCTGAATCTTCTTTCACCAGCAATCAATCTGAATCTTCCGTTTGGTATAGCCGACACCGTTAGTGGCTGTATGATACCATGCATTTTGATGGATGATGCCAATTCGCTTAAAGCTACTTCATCAAAATCTTTTCTAGGTTGGTTGGGGTTGACGTCAATTTTGTCTAAAGTAACATTCATTGTTGAAGTTGACTTTTCAACCACTTCTGGCTTTAACGTTCCGGCAGTGTTTTTCAGGTCTGCATCAATATTTTGAAGCAAACTTCTGATTCCTTTTCCTAAAGCATCATTTTTCTTTGGTTGCATGATTTATTTGATAAAGTGACAAATTGACGATTTGATGATTGGCGGTATAGGCTATTCTAAGATTCTTTGTTCCTGACTTATTCTTGTCATATTGTTTTTTTGCAAAATTTCCTTTGCCAAATTCAGATAATTTACTGCTCCTTTACTGTCTGAATCGTATAGAATTACAGGTTTACCTACGCTTGGCGCCTCACTCAATCTCGTGTTTCTGTGAATGATGCTGCTGAAAACCATATCTTCAAAATGTCTTCTAACTTCACTTACAACCTGATTGCTTAATCTCAAGCGACCATCATACATCGTCATCAAAATACCTTCAATCTTGAGTTCGGTATTCAATCGGTTTTGAACAATTTTAACGGTATTCAATAATTTACCCAAACCTTCCAATGCAAAGAATTCTGTTTGAACAGGAATCACAACGCTATCTGCAGCGGTTAGCGCATTAACAGTAATCAAACCTAGCGAAGGAGAACAATCAATGATAATGAATTGGTACTCATCTGAAACAGATTCCAATATTTTTTTCAAAACCAATTCGCGATTGGGGTAGTTAATCATTTCAATTTCAGCGCCAACCAAATCAATATGAGAAGGAATCAAATCAAGATGCGGAATGCTAGTTTTAAGAATCACATCTTTTGCAACAGCTTCATTGACCATACAATCATAAAGGCTTTTGGTGATGTTTTGCAAATCAAAACCCACGCCTGTAGTGCTGTTTGCCTGAGGGTCGGCATCAACTAATAAAGTTTTATATTCTAATATAGCCAGACTCGCTGCCAGGTTGATGGCTGTTGTTGTTTTGCCAACACCGCCTTTTTGATTTGCTACACCAATGATTCTTGCCATGTTTATCTTATTCTATTTGTAATTTTACGCAAAATTCGGTTATTTTTTGTTCTAAATTTCGTAAAGTTATTAAGGATGGGCATTTATTCTCTAGTTTTAAAACAATCTTGCCTGTTTCTTGTTTATCTCTTTATTCTATAACAAATTGCAACAAATTAATCCATGATTACAGTAATAGCAGGGACTGCCAGAATTGGCAGCAATACGAAGAAAATCGCACTAGAATATGTGAGATTGTTGAAAGAAAAAGGTGTTGAAGTTAATTTTCTGAGTTTAGACGAACATAATGTTTACGAGAGAAATGAAGCATTTATCGAAATGGAAAAAAAGTTTCTCATTTCAACACGAAAATTCATCATCATACTTCCGGAATATAATGGTTCTTATTCCGGTATTCTTAAACTCATGATTGATAATTCTGATGTGGCACATTGCTGGCACAGAAAAAAGGTTTTATTGACAGGAGTATCTACTGGTCGTGCAGGAAATTTAAGAGGTATGGAACATCTCACTGGAGTTTTACTTTATCTCAAAATGCATGTTCATCACAACAGACTACCCATAAGTATTGTTGATAAAGTATTAGATCAGCATAATCAAATACATGACATGCTTACCTTGCAGGCAATAGACCATCAATTGGTTGAATTTTTAAGCGAATAAAATTATTATGCGTACTCCTATAGGTGTTATTATTTTTCTTTCTCTATTGTTACTAATCGATGTGTATGTGTTTCAATCTGTAAAGATGGTAACCAACACTTCGACAATTAGAAACCGAAATTTAGTTGTGTTTTCATACTGGACTGTTGTAGCGCTTTCAGTGATTTCATTTTTACTTTTTGTTTATACCCCACAGGATTTTTTCGGTAAGAAAGTCAGGGTTTATCTTTTTGCGATGGTCATTGGCTTGTTTTTGGCGAAATTACTCGCGACTACTTTTTTTGTTATCGATGATATTAGAAGAATAGTACAGTGGACATTTTCTAAAGCTGTGGCAAGCCCTACCATTTCTAAATCTCATGAGGGAGATACTTTATCTCGATCAGTTTTTTTAAGTTGGATGGGATTGATTGCCGGTATTAGCTTATTTGGCAGTTTATTGTATGGGTTTAGTAACAAATACAATTATAAAGTAGTGAAACATAAATTGTCTTTTGATAATCTTCCATCGTCATTCAAAGGTCTTAAAATAATTCATATCAGTGATATTCACACAGGTAGTTTATTGGATAAAGCAGCTGTCGAAAAAGGCATTAAATTGATTCTAGAACAAAAACCAGACGTGGTATTCTTTACTGGTGATTTAGTGAATGATAGGGCTACAGAAGTGGAAGATTATATGGATTTGTTTTCTCAAATTAAAGCGCCTCTGGGTGTTTATTCTTCGCTGGGTAATCATGATTATGGAGATTATGTCAAATGGCCTCAGGATGGTATTTCTAAAGAACAGAATTTAGATAATCTTAAAAAAGTACATGCCGATTTAGGATGGCGTTTGTTGTTAAATGAGCATGTGGTTCTTGAAAAAAACAATGAAAAAATCGCAGTTCTGGGCGTAGAAAATTGGAGTTCTAAAATCAGATTTCCAAAATACGGTAAATTAGAAAATGCTTATGAGGGCACAGATTTATATCCATTTAAAATATTACTGAGTCACGACCCAAGCCATTGGGATGCACAGGTAAGAACTGATTACAGTGATATCGATTTGATGTTAAGCGGCCATACACATGGTATGCAATTCGGTGTTGAAATTCCTGGTATCAAATGGAGTCCGGTTCAATACGTTTATAAAGAGTGGGCAGGATTATATGAATCTGGTAAAAACAAATTGTATGTCAACAGAGGCTTTGGGTTTCTTGGATACCCAGGAAGGGTGGGAGTAATGCCTGAGATTACTTTATTAGAATTGATTTAAATACAAATGCCCCATTTTCTGGGGCATTTGTTATATTAAGATTGTCTTCTTTCTCTTGGTGCAAAATTTCTTTTTCTGCCGTCGTCGCTTCTTCTTCCTTCATCGTTTCTTCTTCCTTCATCACCTCCTGGTCTTCTGAATCCGCCATCGGCTTCATTCATTCTAACGGTTCTGTTGTTGTATCTTTTGCCGTCTATAGATTTTATCATCTTTGCAGCATTCGCTTTGTCTACTTCAACCCAAGTGTTCATTTCACGCATGTCTATTTTGCCCAACACATCTTTTTTTAGATTGCTTTCATCCAAAATAAATTGCAGGAAACTTGCTTTGTAGAAGCCGTCTTTGGTTCCCAGATTAACAAACAATCTTGTGTAACCATTATCTCTTCTGTTGAAATTTCTGTCACGACTTTCGCTGTTGAAATTTTCTCTGCCGTTTTCGGTTCTTTTAACTCTGCTGTCAATTCTAGTATTCAAGTCTTCAGCATTTTCATAATACTTAAGGAAATGATCGAATTCCAATGCCGCTACTCTTTGTAAAACTTCTTCTTTAGTAACGTTTTCAAATTTCTGCATCAAATCGGGTAAGTAAGTTTCGTAGTCGCCATGAGAAATATCCGTTTCAATCAACTTGTCCATGAAATGAAAGAATTGCTTTCTGCAAACATCTTTTCCGCTTGGAATGTCTAGCTTATGAAATGAAGCATTGACCATCTTTTCAAGCTGTCTGATTTTAAATGTTTCTCTGCTATGGCAAATAGAAAGACAGATTCCGCTTTTGCCTGCTCTTGCCGTACGTCCACTTCTATGCGTGTAGACTTCCATATCATCCGGTAGCTCGTAATTGATAACGTGGGTGATGCCATCAACATCTATTCCTCTTGCAGCTACGTCGGTAGCGATAAGCAATTGCAAAGTTTTATTTCTGAACCTTCCCATTACTTTATCACGTTGCTGTTGGGTAAGATCGCCATGAAGGGCTTCAATATCATATCCACTTTTAGATAATCTCTCTGAGATTTCCTGTGCATCAGCTTTGGTACGTGTGAAGATTATTCCATACATACCGGGGTTGAAATCAATCAAACGTTTTAGTGCTTCATAACGATGATGAGCAGCTGCTAAAAAATATTGATGATCTATGTTTACGTTTCCACTATTCTTTTTACCAACCGTAATTTCTTTTGGAGTGGTCATGAAATTTTTAGAAATCGCTCTTACTTCAGGAGGCATGGTAGCACTGAACAACCAGATGCTTTCCCTGTTGATGGTATTTTTCAATACAAAGTCGATATCATCTCTGAAACCCATGTTCAACATTTCATCAGCTTCATCCAGAACAACATATTTTACTTTTTGAAGATCAATAGCTTTTCTTTCAATTAAATCAATCAATCTACCCGGAGTCGCTACAACAATTTGTACACCCTGGCGAAGATTTCTGATTTGCATGGTAATTGAAGCACCGCCATATACGGCTTCAGAATTCACACCTTTTAAATGCTTTTTGAATTGCAATAAATCGTTGGTGATTTGTAAGCAAAGTTCTCTAGTTGGACAAACTATCAAAGCCTGAGGAAATTTATCAGCTGCATTGATAAGGTGTAATAAAGGCAGTCCAAAAGCTGCTGTTTTACCAGTTCCGGTTTGTGCTAATCCTACAAAATCTGTAGTTCCTGAAAGCAATACTGGAATGGCTTGTTCCTGAATAGGGGTTGGGTTTACAAATCCTAAGTCGGTTACGGACTGTAAAAGTTCGGCTTTGAGGCCTAAAGCTTCAAATGTTGTCATTTTTTATTTTTTAAGTAAGGACCCATTATTGCATTTTATGCAATAAACACGCGGTCAAAATTGAATTTGATGGTCACATGTAATGCTTCGGGCCGTTGGGAGAGAAAATCTCAGAAGTAATGATTAATATCAACCTGCTATCAACAGCAACTGAGCATGTCATGTAATTCTCAGTTTATAAATTGTCGCCGCAAAGCTACTATTTTATTTCTGTTTCTCATAGCTTTTCTAGAAATATATAATTGTTAAGTGTTTTATGGTAACCTTTTCTTTCATTATTTCAATGGGTTTTAAGCAGTATCCCTATCATTAAATAAATGATATATTATATTACCTTTACAACTTAAATCTTTAACCTTTTAAAATTATTTCCATGTCAAAAAAAATAACAATAATCGCATTATTTGTTGCAATCAGCTTTGTAGGAATGTCTCAAGGTTTTCACATGGGCGTGAAGTTTGGTACAGATATTCAGAAAATCAATGGCGCCAGTTTTAGTGAAAAATTTGCTTTTGGCTACCATCTTGGTGGCTTTGCTGAACTTAAGCTTAGTAAGTCTATAACTATACAGCCCGAATTGTATTACAGTGCGGTAAATCTTGATACCGGAACTACATTCTCTCAAACTTATAATTCAATTGCGCTTTCAAAACTAAAATTCGGGTATTTAAATATGCCATTGATTTTAAGCATTAAAGCTGGAGAAAAAATGGCTGTACAGTTGGGTTCGCGTTATGGTATCCTTGTTGACAATAATTTGTCATTAAGAAACAATGTTGAAAGCGCCTTCAAAAAAGGAGATTTCTCAGTTTTAGCTGGGGTGCAATTTAATTTTTCAAAACTTAAAATCTACGGTCGTTATCAGGTAGGATTGAGTAATCTAAATGATATCACAGGTAGCACAGATAAATGGAAAAGCCAAACCATTCATATAGGACTTGGTTTGAGGATTATATAATTAAGGTCTTAGGATTTCATAAGTTCCATCTTCATTCATTTTAATAACAGTGCTCGGTATACCGGGCACTTGTTCTTCCTGCCTGTGTTGTACGATATAATCAACGCCGTCTTTTATTAAAATATCTATATCAGCAAACATAGCCGGAGCAGGGTAGCCCGAAACATTAGACGAAGTTGAGACAATAGGTTTTCCAAAAGCTTTGATGAGTTCTTGACAGAAATTATCTTTCACAATTCTAATGCCTATAGAGCCATCAGCATTGATCAGATTAGGAGCAAGATGTATTGCGTTTTGATAAATTACAGTTGTAGGCTTATGTACACCTTTTATATAATCATAAATTTTCAAATTGGTGGTATCGGTATAATTTAAAATATCATTTTCTTCCGCAACAAGAACAATCATGCTTTTGCTTTCATTCCTGTTTTTGAGTTTGTAGATTTTTGATACTGCCTCTTCATTTGTCGGGTCGCATCCAATACCCCAAACGGTATCTGTTGGATAAAGTATTAAACCGCCGGATGATAATACTTTAATGCAATTTTCGATATCGTATTTGAACATCATACTATTTTTTTATAAACATCCATAACGCTTGCAGCACATTTCTCGGGAGTAAAATGTGAGGCTTGCAACAAGCCATCAGCTCTCATTTTATCTGCAAAAACTTCATCATTGATAATCTTCCTGATGCCTTCCGCAATTTCTTTAGGATTATCGGGGTTTACATAATATGCTGCATTTCCGCCTACTTCAGGTAGACTAGAAATATTGGATGTAATCACTGGCGTTTTACTGAAAAGTGCTTCTAATACAGGGATTCCAAATCCTTCAAAAACTGATGGATAAAGAAATAGCTTAGCACTTTGATAAATTGCTGGAAAACATGATCCTGAAATATATTCTTCTGATTGATTTTCATTTTCTGATAAAAATATCAACCTATCTGAAATTCCGTTTTCCTTTGCATGTGCTTTAACTTCATCTTTATATTTTTTTCCTCTTCCAATAACTACAAGGGGTAAACGAATTTCATTTTTAATCATCGTCATTGCTTTGCATATGCCCATTAAATTCTTTCTTTCAATTATCGAACCCACATAAAGCATGTATTCTTCAGGTAAATTCAATAACTTCTTTACTCGCAACTTTTCTGCTTCAGCAACAGTTGTTTGATAGGAACGGTCGCAACTGATATGACAAACAGATATTTTGCTGCTATCTGTGCCAAAATAATGAATCACATCATCTTTAGTCTGTTGACTTACTGTAATGATATGGTCGGCATGTTTGCAGGCATACTTGAATTTGGCGGTATAAATTTTTATGTCAATTGGATTGTATTGCTCAGGGTATCTTAGAAAAATCAAATCGTGAATAGTAACCACAGTTTTAATTCCTGCTTTTTTCAAGCCTGTAGGTATCTCATGACTTAAACCATGAAATAGATCAATGTTGTGATTAATGATGTCGCTTTTGATCCAAAGGCTTCTCCAGATGAAATTGAATATTTGATGTAGTTTTTTTTGTGGTAAAACTTCATGTATGTTGTCTCCCTGTAACGAATATCTTTTAGAAGGCTTGGGATTGAATAAAAAATATTGATGTTGAGGATATAAAATGCTTAAATCCGAAACGAGTGTGCGGCTATAATTGCCCAAACCCGTCCCATTGTGATAAGCTCTTTTGGCATCAAATCCAATATTCATGATGATAAATTTCAGTTGCAAAAATAGTGTTATTTACATACAACATATCCCTTCTTGAATAGTCATCAAAACAATTATTTATATTCGTGTTCAAAATTAAAATATGCAACAATTAATAGCAGCGGCTTGGGCTAACAGAGAATTATTACAACAATCAACATATTCAGATGCAGTAAGAGCAGTAATAGAAGAAGTGGATAAAGGAAGGTTAAGAACTGCTGAACCCGACGGTGACAATTGGAAAGTAAACGAGTGGGTAAAACAGGCGATTCTTATGTATTTCGCGATTCAGCCTATGGAAACACATCAATTACCTCCTTTTGAGTTTTATGATAAAATGAAATTGAAATCCAATTACAAAGAATTGGGCGTTCGTGCGGTGCCACATGCTGTTGCAAGATATGGAGCATACCTTGCTAAAAATGTTGTGTTAATGCCTTCTTATGTGAACATTGGTGCTTATGTGGATGAAGGTACAATGGTGGATACTTGGGCAACGGTTGGGAGTTGTGCTCAAATTGGAAAACATGTTCATCTAAGTGGCGGTGTTGGTATTGGTGGTGTGCTTGAGCCTTTACAAGCTAGTCCGGTGATTATAGAGGATGGTTGTTTTATTGGCAGCAGATGTATCGTTGTAGAAGGCGTTAGAGTGGGTAAAGAAGCCGTATTGGGAGCGAATGTTGTGTTAACCCAATCTACAAAAATAATTGACGTAAGCGAAGACACGCCAATTGAAATGAAAGGTTATGTGCCTGAAAGAAGCGTTGTGATTCCTGGAAGCTATGCTAAGCAATTTCCTGCAGGTGAATACAATGTAAGTTGCGCTTTAATCATTGGTAAAAGAAAACCAAGTACAGATTTGAAGACAAGCCTGAATGATGCACTTAGAGATTTTAATGTTGCTGTTTAATAAGATGACATATTTATGATATCGAAAATAGAAATAGCATCGACTAAAAAAACTATAGCCATTCTTGTGCTGTTCATATTTATTTTTTCAAATTCTCTTTTTGCACAATCTGAAGATATATATGAAGCTCATTTGCCAGTATTTAAAACAGCTTCAGACTGGATTGACTACAGTTCGAAATTTATATTTCAATCTTCAAAAGCGTTAGATAAAATTCCATCTCCTTCAATTTTCGAAAAGGATATTAATGGCTTTAACGATGATTTGAGTAAGCTCAGACTCAATCACTACACGATTGAAAAACAATCTAATCTCAGAAATTTTTACAACCTCAGAAATCAATATGGCTTGCTAATTGAGCAGATTAATCGATTTAATAAAAAAATGAAGAAGAAAGATGATATTCTTATTCATCAACTTGAATTGATTAATACATTGTCAAGGCATTCACTAGTTAATACAGTTTTAACTGATAGTGCTCCAGAATTAGCATACACAACTCAATGTAAAAAACTGTTATTGAGTATGGATAGTATGAAGATTAATATTGAGTCTATGCATAAAAGTTATGCAGACAACATTTCTTTCTGCTATAATATTTTTTTGAATGCCCAAGAGGAAGATGATATCATCAACCGAGAGATGGATGACATTACCAAAAATCTCTTTCATCCTGAAGAGCCATCATTCTTAAAACTTTCTGAAAATAATTACCCTGCATTTTGGCCGACTTTAAAAACAACATGTAGTCAAAGGTTAGAATTATTGTTAAGCTACTCCAAAGCTTCTTTGTGGGATTTGATTTTATTGAGAGTTGTGGTGTTGTTATTTGCCTTTGTTCCTTTGTGGTACGTAAAAAAAATATACCGTAAAAATGACGGAACTATTTATACTCAACATTTTCGTTATGTTCACAACCATACTGCATTAATGGCTCCTACTATTATGTTAGTACTTGCGCCCTTGCTATTTCATTATCCGCCGATGTTGTTGTTGGATATGCTTTTTATGACCATTGCTTTTTCCGTATTGACAATAGTTTCTAAAGAATATAAATCATTGAAAAAATTGTATGTTTTTGGTTTGTTGATTTTTTATGTCTTATTGAAAATTGATAATCTCATCATTACAGTTACTTTGGTTGACAGAATTATTTTTTCATTATCGATTTTTATGTTGCCGGTATTTTATAAACTTTTGAAATGGGTTAGGCAACATGTTGAGCACCATCGTTCACTTTTAATGGCTATGTTAATTTGGGTAATGGTATTGATTTTTCTTGGCTGCATTTTTAATTTCATCGGCAACTTTACATTATCTAAAAATATTACCCTCGCTGCTTTTGAAGGTTTGTTTTTTATGCTCATGCTTCATTTTGCTATAAACGGAATAGGGGATTATATTTTGATGACAGGTGATTATTTCTACAGAAAGAAAATTAATTTTAAACCAGAATTGCTTTCGGTGCATTTTAAGATCAAACGTTATTTGATATTTACAGCAATATTGTATTGGGTGATTGCTTTCTTGATCAATTTGAATTTGTTTCATTTTATAGCAAATCCGTTTCTTGAATATATTAGAATGCCAAGAACAATCGGTAACGTTACATTCTCTTTTGGAAATCTTTTGATCTTTACTATTTTATCAATAGTTATTTATTCGATTTATGAATTGATAAAAAAGATGAGAGGTAATCCAAAAGGATAATTAATTATCTTTCTAATTTGCTTGTATAGTATATACTAAACGTGATAAAAAAAATCATAAAAATATTTGTTATTGGTTTGCTGTCATTGCTGGCACTGCTCACTATTTCTTATTTTATTTTTATATTCAATGCTGAGAAGATTGTAAAGGAGATTGTTACACATTATACCAAAGGGACGATGAAGATTGAGATGAAGAAACTCAGATTCAATCCGCGCGAATTAAGAATCACCATCGTTGATGCCCATATATCCACATTAGATAAAGCCCATCAACATTCAACTTACGATATTTCAGTAGATACGATGTTGTTGGAGCTTGCCTCTTTGAGGCCTTTATTGTTAGATAGGAAATTATACATTGATTCTATCACTTTCAAAAGACCTTCTATTGCTGTGATTCAATGGATGGAATTGAAGCAAGAGAAATTCTCTCTTCCTCAACAAATGGGGAAAGTGTATACTTCACTTAATAAAGCTTTGGATAAGTTGAGCATTAAATATTGCCTGCTTGACTCAGGGTCATTCTCAATTGAAGATAAAGTTCATCCTGAACGAAAAAAAGTAACGGTTACGGATTTTTATTTTTTAATTGATAATCTACATAAAACAACAAGTCTGAATAAAGATGATCGTTTCTTTTTCTCAGATCGCATAAAGTTTTATTCTTCTCACCAGCAGATTACATTGGCGAATGGTAATCAGCAAATCAGCTATAGTCGATTGAGGATAAATTCGGGTAGAAAAATTATAGAATTGGATAGTTGCTTTGTATTTAGTAAAAAAAATAACAGCGATTTTAATTCTTTTTCCGGATATTTCGATACACTTAAATTTACTAATGTAGATTTTAAAAGACTAACACAAGAAAATATTCTCGATGCTGACAGTGCTTATTGCATTCAGCCTAAGATTATCTTAAAGACTTCAGTTAAGGAAAAGAAAACAGATAAAATGTTGGCTCGTGCCATGAGCAAAGATTCATTTACTGTGTTGATGAAATATCTTCTTGGGAATTTTAATATAAATTATATCGGTGTTGATAATGCTGCAATAGAGATACAGACAATGTCGGATTCGAAAATTTCAAGTTATCAAATCAAACGCACCGACTTCTCTATGCACGATGTGTCTGTTATTGATCATCCTGATAGTACCATAAAAGTGGGAAGTTTTGATCTGGGTTTGATTGGTTATCAGGCTTATGATCCCGACAGTAATTATCTGGTTGCATTCGACAGTATTCATTTTGTAAATGACAGAATTTTTCTTTCGAATTTCAAAATCAAACCAACTAAAAAAATACAAACAAACGAGTTTAAAGATGTCAGTATGTCGTCTTTGGCTATTAATGGTATTTCCTGGATTGAACTATTAGCCAACCGAAAAATAGTTGCTAATGATATTGAATTGATTAGTCCGAAATTTGATTTGCATCTTACTACAAATAAGGATAAGGGTATCCATAAAAAGAAATTGTCTGTATTAACAGCATTTAAGAGTATTACTGATCATGCTGATGTAGAAAACTTAAAAATTAAAAATGCAAATTTTCAATTGATTCAAGACGACAAGAATATTGGTTTGACTAATTTGAACTGTACGATACCGGTTAATCAATTATTGAAATCCGAGACACTTAATGATTTTCTTACGGCTTCAGTATTTATTGATTTTGAGTCATCTAAAATTAATTTCAAGCAACAACAAATCTTACTTAAAAAAGGAAAATACGACGGAAATAAAAGCAGCCTATTGATTAAAGAAGCGCTTGCTGATGATGACAAAAATTTATTTCATGGATATTTTCAAAACTTGAAAATTTATAAGCCCTCAGAAATCTCATTTAATCATTTTGATTTATCATCATTGAGTTGGGATAAAGCAACTTTAGCAATAACTTCAAATAGCACAGCAAAAAAACTAGATAATAAAAAGTCGATTCCTTTTTTTACTATTGCTAAAATCCAAGGAAAGAATACAACATTTCAAACTAAAAGCAATTCATTATTAACGAACGGTGTTTTGCCGAAAATCGAAATTTCAGATTTTGTAACTGAAGAGAATGGAGGCTTTAGCCTAAAAGATATAACCTTGAGTGGCAACAAAGTATCTCTGGTTAATAAAGGATTGCGGCTACATATTAATCAATTGAATTTTAATAACAAAAAGCCATCTTCAATCGAAGGCTTGTATTTAAATGCTGATAGCGGGAAAAAACGAATTGAACTCAATATTCCCAATGTTGATTTTTCTGCAGATATAAATGAGTTGATAAAGAAGCAGTTTATTTTGGATGGCCTTGTCATTCAACAACCAACAGTTTCTATTTTGAATAATGATAGTTATCAATTTAATTCAGACATTTCTCACGCACTTAAATTCCCTGAAATAAAGATTAATAGCATTGTTATCAATTATCCTGAAATTCATAATACAGCATTTGATGAGAAATTTCAGCCGTATTTGAATAAAATAAAATCCTTGATACAATTGAATGATGTTCATCTTAAAGACGAGATTATTCAAGTTAACAATGGCAAAATAGAACTTACTGATATGAAGTTTTCGACGCCGAAAATTTCGTTGTCAGTTACAGCCGATGATATTATGAAATTATCATTAAGTAACATCAATTTTACATTAGGCAACAAACCAAATAAATCGAAATGGAATTTTTTAATTGACACTTTGTCATCCCAAAATTTATTATTAAATATACAGAAGGATAGTTTGCACACACAGAAAATCAACATTAATCATGCATCCTTAACTTCAATACAACTTAACAATAGCAAAGGATTTGCGCCCTATGAGATATTAGCTGCGAGTCCTGAATTTTCGATCCAACATACTTCTGTTTATATTTTAAACAATCAAAGTCGCTTTCTTATTCACAATTTAAATTTCAACAAAAAGCTTGGTGAACTTGGTGTGGATGATTTTAGTTTTAATCCTATTGTTGCTAAAGAGGATTTCGTGAAAATGAATGATTATCAAAAAGATTATCCCTTATTTAAAACTGGCAATATCAATGTAAATAACTTTGATGTGCTTACATTATTTAAGGACTCTGTTTTTACTGCAACCTCTGTAAATATTTCACGACCGGATTTGTATATTTTTAAAGACAAAAGAAAGCCCTTTAAGAAAGGTATTTACAAACCTTTGCCAAGTGCACTTATGAAAAATATCAATTTTAAATTCGATATAGATTCGTTAAATATAAATAAGGGCGTTGTTGCGTATGAAGAATTAAATGAAAAGACCAATAAATCCGGAATGGTTAGATTTAGTGATTTAAATGCGGTTGTAAACAACTTCAAAAACCACAATCATACTGAAACTGACAGTCTTCGTTTATATGTAACCGGTAATTTTATGGACAGTGCCAGGATTCGATTTAGGTTGTCTGAATCATTTACTGATTCTTTACATTCGTTTACATATGGTTTGCGATTTAGACCTTTTGATTTTAAAATTTTGAATCCCATTTTAGAGCCATTGGTTTCTGCAAGAATCACATCGGGTTCGTTGGATACACTAAGGGTAAATGCGATTGGCAGAGAACACATGTCGCACGGAAAAATGAAATTGTATTATAATGATTTGAAAATTCAATATTTAAACAAGGGTAGCGATTCTGTAAAAAATTTGAAATCAAGATTGATCAATTTTGTGGCCAACGATTTATTACTGAAAAGAAATAATAAAAAAGGTTTTGGAATAGTTTATGCAGAAAGGGATAAGGAACGCGGGTTCGCAAACTATTGGCTTAAAATCGGATTGAGTGGAGTAGTCTCTAGTTCGGGCGTTAAAAAGAATAAAAAAGTTGAAAAGATTTATAACAGGAAATTAAAGAAAATGAAAGTGCCTGAGATTCCTGACGTGGATTTATAATAAAATGACAAAGCCGTAAATATAAGTTTACGGCTTTGTCATTTATCTGAAATTCTATTTTTGATTTAGAATGTAGTTGTTCCGTTTGATTGATATGTATAACGGAATGTATAATATCTAGAATCAAAAGATTTGATATCATCAGAAGCCGTAGTTGCGGGAGTAACACCTCCTTTGTAGTAATTCAATATTTCAACTTTTGCATATTTACCACTTGCTGTTCTGATTACCAAGACTCTCCCTGGGATTGCCGTAATTAAATTGTTAGGCGCGTCATAATTATACCAGCCTTTACCTGAAGCTTTTGTTATTGCATAAGCTGGTGCGTTATCCACTCTAAAAGTAGAATCAACAGGGACGGTAGTTAAAGCATCAAATGTTCCAGTGTAAACAAAAGCTCCGCCATTCCCAGGACCACTGGTTCCATTGTTTACTCTTATTGTAGTTCCGGCAAAAGCCAAATCCCAATTTGAAGAGGTCGAATCTTCAATTGAAACTTTTGAGTTAGTTTCCAAACTAAAATAACTGTATATGCCTGCACCATAAGGTCCCGTCGCGCCAATAGCAATTATGGTATCAGCTGGAAGGTTTTTTACATTTACAATTTTCCCATTTACAGAAACATTGAATGCGTTTGGATCTGTTGGAGTTGCTGGAGTGGGTGTGTCTTTTTCACATGCACTGAAAATGATTACTGATGCAAGTAATGCTGTTGTTAGGATTTTTTTCATTTTTGTTTTTTTATTATTTAAGTTTAAAATTGATTCCCATGAAAATCATTCTCCCCTGCAAATTGGGGAGGTAGTTGGCATCCTGATGATTTAAAATATTATCTATGCCGCCATAAATTTTTATTTTTTTATTGATGTTGTAGCCTGCAGATGCATTAATAAGCACAAAGCCTTTTGCAGACTCATCATTTGTATTGTAAAGACCGTTTCCATCGCTATCGGCGATATACCATTTAGATCGATAGATAAATCTTAATGTAGAATAAAATTTGTTTGTGGGTTCGTAATTGATTTTAAAATTCCCCATGTATTTACTACGGTTAGGCAATCCGATATATTCGCTTCTTTTCAATAACCTGCTTGTGCCGTCAGCGTTTCTGGTATAAACATTTCCTGCTTTAATATTTTGTAAATCTTCTTTATCTGCAGTAGATAAATATTGGTAACCTGTTGAAATATTAAATTGATTATTGAGTTTGAATTTGAATTCAATTTCTAATCCTTCAGTGTAGGCATTTTTTACATTGATATAGCTGAATATTTGTGCTCCATTTGATTTTGTTGCAATTTGTCTAACATCAATGAGTGATTCAATATCATTTCTGAAGAGATTGATATTGATTTTCGTTTTGTTTCCTATTGATAAAGAAGTACCGAAATTAATCCCTGTTGAAAATTCAGGTTGTAAAGATTTTAGTCTGTTGAAATCTTCTTTGATATCGAGTATCAAACCTTGCGACTGCATCTCATTAACAATCTTGACTGCATCTATCGCGCCAAAAACAGTATATCCACCTGCTGCATTATTGGTGAAATTTAAATAGAGTTGTCTGAAATCCGGAGCTTTGAAGCCTCTTCCTATTGATCCTAAAATCGAAACTGATTTATTGATATTGTATCTGAAAGCAAATTTGGGGCTCAAAGCAGCAGCGAAAAGTTTATTATGATCATAACGCACTCCGGTAATTAAAATTAATTTCTTGCAAGGGTTCCATTCTTGTTGAGCAAACACATATTGAATGTCATTCCTTTTTTTGTTTTCAATATTGTCGTACCGAGTTGATTGGGCTTCATCAATACTGTAGCCTGCACCTGCAGTTAGCCTCATTTTTTTTAATTGGATATCAGTTTGGTTTTCTACTCTGTAAAAATGCTGTTTGAACTGATCGGTGTAGGTACTATCTGGCTTGTCAGAAAAATTTAGTATTTGTGATCCATTGTAAAAAGTAGCATATAGTCTTAGTGCAGATTTTACGTTAGCATTGAATTGGCGGGTAATAACGGGATTTATATTTAAATCATGATTAACCTCTCTTCCAAATGAATTGCTGATTGAGCCATTGTTAGTGACTGCGAATTCTTGTTTGATGTAATCGTATCCATCGCGTATGGTCAGTTCGAATTTGGTTTTCTTCCCAAATGGATGATTCAGTGTGAACTGATTTGTAAATCTCCAAATTGGTTGGGGTACTTTAATGGTAGAAAAAGGGCGATAACTGATGCCATCAAGGTAATAAGCATTGCCTGAATATTGAATCCCTGTTTTTTTAATCGTTGTACTGGCATTAATATTGAAATCGATATTATTGAAAACGTTATTGTTGAATGGAAGAATCCATGCTTTATCTGGATTGCCAAATCCATATCGAATTCCAGTTTCAACACTTTTTTTAAAAGAAGAATCAGTAATGATATTAATAACGCCTGCCATGGCTTCGGATCCATATAAACTCGAAGAAGGACCTTTTACAATTTCAATTCTTTTGATGTTGCTGATACTGATTCTGTTGAGGTCTAATACTCCAGCTGTTCTTCCTACCAATGGTTCGCCATTCAATAAAATTATGGTGTAATCGGGATTTAATCCTTGCATTTGCACTCCAGCGCCGAATCCATTTGTAATGTATAATCCTGATTGTTCTTGGAGGATGTCTTTCAATCTGAGTGAACCACTCTGTTCAATGTTTTTCTTATTAATTATTTGATAAGGAACAGCAACATTGCCCAATTTGGTTGCAGTTCTGGTAGAAGTAATTACTATTTCTGATAAGGTATCACTATCAAAACGTACTTTTTTCTTTTGTGAAAAAGAACTAGTACAAATGATTAAAACGGAGAATAGAATGATAATGCGCCTCATGATAATTTCGGTGCAAATATCAAAACATGGAGTCAGAGAAATATCATGAAATTGTCATTAAAATAAGACTTTTAAATTATGACATTACGATGACAAAGAATGTGCTTAATAAAAAAGCTGCCTCGATTTTGAGGCAGCTTCAAATAAATTTAAAAAATAAATTATCCGTTAATCCTTACATTGTTGCCATTAACCGTAACTGTGTATTGTTTTAAAGGTGTTGAAGTAGGGCCCCCAGTTGCACCACCTGTTGTATTAAATGTTGCACCATGTCTGGGACAATAAAATCTGTTGTTATTGCCTTGGTATTGAACAGTTGCGCCTTCGTGTGAACATGCCTGAGATACGGCGATAATGTCTCCGGAGGTTGTTTTTGCTATAATGACTCCATTTACATAAACATATCCGCCAGCAGTTCCTAAAGCCACATATGCAGGGTTAGTGATATCGATAGTAAAATCAACAGTTGGTCCTGAGGGACTTTCATTTTTACATCCGCCCAAACAAGCTGACAATGCGATAGATGCTGCTGAAAATCCAAGTGCTGATAGAAATTCTTTTCTGTCCATAGATTAGTTTTTAGTAGTGTGCAATTCTTTTTTTTGATAAACAGTAAATACTCTCGATAAGTTAAATCCAAATCTGATTTCACCTTTACCCCATTTGTTTGATGTATTGGTGATAAAGGCTTTCTCATTCATACCTGTTGAATTAGAGAAATGCAACTGAAATACGTGACCACCAGTTTCTATATCAAAACCAACAGAAAGTGGATTAACATAATTATCGATTTGTAAATTACCAGAAACGGTATTGTCATCATCATCATCTTCAAAAAATAAATTCTTACTAAAATCTTTTAAGATAAAATGGTAATCAACCACAAATGCTGTTCTTCTTGAGATTTTAATTCTAGCACCGGTTCCAACGGCAAAAATGTCGTTCAAGTCTGCATTGGTTGGTACTAAATTCAAATGAACATGGGTAGGAGAAACTTGCCAGCTGAAAGCTTCTGTGAATTTTCTGCCCACAATAATTTGATTGTAAAAACCCAGTCTGCTACTGAAGTAATTTTTCCTATCTGGATTTGCCCATGGTGTACTGTTTAATGTCATGCCTGTAACAAGAACCACTGAAACAGGAGAGTGGTGCTTACCTCCCACAGATTGATGAACAACTCTGTATTTGATAAATCCATCATATTCTTTTCCTACATTACTTCTGCCTATTCCAATAGTTAAATCTTCAGATAGGCCATAGTCAAATCCAATACGCATATTGGCTTGGTCTAGTCCGTAAAGATTAGTGAATCCCGAATTGATCAATCCGAATCTGTGAAGTATTCTTGTGTCTAAAACGCCCTTTCCAATGAATTCCATGGAATGTCCATTAATGACACGGCTAGATTTGAAAGCATTATTTATATACTGTTTTGGATTTTTATCTTCTAATCCAGAAAGTAAATCAT